>VXRI01000222.1 GCA_009838595.1 Chloroflexota bacterium
CACGGGACCCAGTACAGTCTCGAAGCCGGCAAAATAGTCGGCGGCGCGAATCGCCTCTTGCGCCTTCAGCGTCAGCAGGTCAGGATCGCCCGGTCCCACGCCCACGATGGTTATCTTCGCCACAGAGTTGCCTCCTCCGGTCTGTTGTATGTTTCTACGGGAATAACGCCGCCGCTCACGATGCGCCGATTGTATATTCTATGGATGCCGAACAAGGTTTCCCACGCGCGCGATACGGCGTTCTCGGCGAGTTCGTCATCATCGAAAAGCATGCCCAGCATGGTGCCGCTGTGCGCCGCGTTGACGCCGACCGCGCCGACTTCTCTCGCAAGGCGAAGCGCTGCGTCCAATTGCGGCTTGTATAATAGCCGCTGATTGGCAATTGCGCTGAGTGTCGCGCCCGCGCCTATTTCCGCCGCGCTGCCCTTACAAATGCCTCGCCTGATAAGCGACAGCGCTTCCTCGCATTCAGGCTGCATGCGCTTTAATACGCCTTCTCTGTTCACACCATTGAACGCAAGCGTATCGACAACGCCGCCGAAATCCAGCGCGACTACGCGCATTGCCGGCGGCTCGCCGAGCGTCTCCGCGATGTTGCCCCGCTTGTGGTCGAGCGCTGCGATGCCGGGCAGCATTATGCTGTCGCTAGGCTCCACTTGAAGCGCGATTTCCCCGATAGTCGTGGGGGACAAGTCATTCTCTGCGCCCAATGCAGCGGCGGTAGTGGCGATTGCTGCGGACACATCCGCCGTGCTGCTCGCCATTCCTTTGCCGCGCGGCAGTTGGCTCGACAAACGCAGGCGCGCATCAACATCATCGTGTCCGAAGTGTGCCAGTGTCAGTTTCACAGCTTGCTGAGATTTCGGCGCGTCCGGCGGCGCATCCACACGACCATCGCCCGGCGTTAGTGTAACAGTCGCGGTAGAGTGCATATCGATAGGGCAGCTCACGAGGAAGTAGTCGCCATCAACCATGCCCTGCGCCAGCTCGCCGCAGCTTCCGGGCGCGCGCATAGTCGCAGTGCGGGTGAAGTTCGCTGTCTGTGTCATTCGCAATCGCGCCGCTGTTCTGGATTGATAATGCCCATGCCGGGCGTGTCACCTATATCGTTGATGTGCCGAGCGCCGAGTGTCTTCAAGTCGAGCGCAAGTCCGGCCGCCATAAGATACACCCTGTCTGCGCAAGACGCCACAAGCGAATTGACGCGCCCCAGTGAATCGCGGTACGCGCGTCCCAGCGACGACGATGGCACGATGCCCAGCCCAACTTCGTTGGTTACGATTATCCAGCGTCGATTGCCTGAATCCGAAGCATAGACATCAAGAAGCGCCTTCGCCGCGCCGACTATGCGCGCTTCGCAGTCCGCATAATTTTCATAGCGCAGCAGCAGGTTGCTCACCCACATTGTCAGACAGTCAATGATAATAGTGTCATATTCGGTGGGGCTGCTGCAGATATATTCGCGGGTAGCGTCGGGCAAGGCAAGCGGTTCTTCAAGCGTGTCCCATTCGGCGGGACGGCTTGCCTTGTGCGCGGCGATGCGGCGCGTCATGTCATCGTCGAGTGGTTCGGCAGTGGCGACGAACAGCGCTCGCTCGCCCTGCATCGCAAGCCGCTCTGCGAACGAACTTTTGCCTGATCTCGCGCCGCCGGTGATGAGCGTAAGCTCGCCAACCTCAACCTTCAATCGCTCTTCTCCTGCAAGGCGGCGTATCGCGTCACGATGTTTTTGCGGAATAATTCGGGGTGGACGTCCCAGCGGAATGTGTCCACCCCAAACTGCGAGTGGCGGCGCAGCGGGCAGCCTACGATGGCGCGACGGCGCGTGCTAATGTCTATGGATGTCGATACTGCCATTCTTCTTCTATCAGCTTTCGGTACGGCAAAGCGGCGTCAGAAATGAATTTGCCCATGAGGGCGAGGGGTGCGCCGCGTTCTCTTCACACTACCCGCCCACCATAGCATACACTGCGTCCATGTCCACGCTGCGGCGTATTAGGGCGGCTAGCTTGTCGTATTCGGCGTCGAGGTCGAGGATTGCGCCGTCGGGCAATGCGATGCCCTTGCGCCGTGCGATGTTCGTCAGCAGCGTGTGGCGCAGGCTATGGTTGTGGAACAGCCCGTGCATATATGTGCCGAGTATCAACCCTGCCGCGTCCATGGCGCCGTCCATAGAATCGACAGCGTTGCCCGAACGCTCCGTGATGCTGAAGGGAGCGCCTGATTTGACATCGCAGACGCTTTTGCCGTCGTAGCCGTTGTCGTAGGTCTGTCCCATGTGTATCTCATAGCCAGCGATTGTGCTGCCGCCGTTGCCCGCCAGCATGCCCGCCGCAGATGCAGCCACCTTGCCACGAACCTGATGCGTTGTCTTGGTCGCGGCGAATGTAGTTGTGAGCGGCAGCAAGCCTAATCCGCGAGTTTCCCGTATGGTGGATTCCACGCCGTCCGGGTCGAGTATGCGCTCGCCGAGCATCTGATAGCCGCCGCACACGCCAATGACCGGCGTTCCCGCACATCGCCGCGCTGTTACTGCGTCCGCGACGCCGCTTTGCCTCATCCATTCGAGGTCGGCGACTGTGGTCTTGGAGCCGGGCAGGATAATCAGGTCGGGCGCGCCCATCTCGCTTGCGTTGTTGACATATCGCAGGCGCACACGCTCTTCGCGGTACAGCGGATCGAAGTCGTCGAAGTTGGCGATGCGTGGCAGGCGAACGACCGCGATGTCGATGAAATCGTCCGATGGGCGGCTGTTCCACGCGCCTGGCGGGTAAACACCAAGCGAGTCTGATTCCGCAATGTGGAGGTCGTCCAACCACGGCAAAACGCCCGCGACATCCACGCCCGTGCGTTCGCGCAGAATGTCGAAGCCGGAGTCTAGCAGCGACGGATCGCCGCGAAATTTGTTGATAACGAACGCTTTGACCAGTGCCTGCTCTTCCGGTTCAAGTAGCGCCATTGTGCCGACTAGAGACGCGAACACGCCGCCGCGGTCGATGTCGCCCACGATGATTACCGGCGCGTTCGCATACCGTGCCACGCGCATGTTGACGATTTCGTGCTCGCGTAGGTTTATTTCCGCCGGGCTGCCCGCGCCTTCGATGACCACGATGTCGTACTGGTTGCGCAGAGTGTCCAGCGCCTGCGTTACGAGCGGCCAGAGGCGTAGTTTCATCTCGTAGTATTCGCGCGCGGACGCCACGCGCGTCGGCTTGCCCATCACCACGACTTGCGATTTACGATTGCCTTCGGGCTTGAGCAGAATGGGATTCATTTCCACAGTCGGCGCGATCCGCGCGGCTTCGGCTTGCACCGCCTGAGCCCTGCCAAACTCGCCGCCGTCCGGCGTGACGAACGAATTCAGCGACATATTTTGCGCCTTAAACGGCGCGACCCGTAGTCCGTCCTGCACAAAAATGCGACAAAGAGCTGCCGTCATCAGCGACTTCCCTGCGTGCGAGGTCGTGCCTTGCACCATTATCGTTTTGCCCATTGGCGCCTTGTTCATTTGCATTTGCCCATCAGCGTCTCCAAAGTAAGCAACTCGCTAGTCCGGTTACTTTCGGGCGGCAAAAACATCCTTGATTACATCTTCTAAGTGGCTGGTGTCGTTGAGCAGATCGAGCGCTGCGCCACCATCGAATGTGTTGATGACGGTGATGCCGCAGTTCGACAGGCGCAGACGCCACATATACTCGGCGGGCATGCCCAGCATCGCGGCGATAAGCCCGCGCAGCGAGCCGCCATGTCCCGCGATGAGGATGTTGCCCTCGCTGTCCGCATGTCGTGTCAGCAGTTCGTCTGCCGTCGTCTTCATCCGGGTGTAAAGTTGAATGTCACTCTCGCCACCGGGCGGCGCGAAGTCCACATCCTCGTCGAACAGCCTACGGAACAGCGACGGGTGATTGCGCTCGACCTGCTCGAATGTCAGCCCTTCCCATTCGCCGAACGCCTTCTCGCGCAGCGACACCATCTTGGTGAAGCTCATATTGCGGCCGCGCATAATCGCCTCTGCGGTGTGTGCCACGCGCTGTAAATCGCTCGAATACGCCGCCTCGAAGTCCAGCGGCGCAAGCCGGGTCGCCGCGAGTTCCGCCTGCGCGCGCCCTTTTGCGTTCAGCGCCGTGTCCGCCTGCCCCTGCGCACGCCCCTCATCGTTCCAAGCCGTCTCTCCATGCCTAACCAAAAACCATCTGCAATTCATTGCTTTGTCCTGTTCCTGCTGTCCCTTCCCCTAGGGGGTAGGTAGGTTAGGATGTGGGTAACATCCCAAGTCCTGTTGATAATCGCTTTCGCTATGCTCTCGCGCAATTCCAAATCTCAATAATGAGAGGTCAGCGCCATTATCTCACCGAATATGTCGCGCAGCGCGCCGACGAGCCTCTCGCAGTCCGCTCTTGTCTTAATGCCGATTCGGATGTATTCGGGCAGCCCGAACGATGCGCAGTCTCGCACGCTGATGTGATGCCCAGTCAGCAGCGCAAGCCGCAATGCGCGCGCATCGCCGACCCTGATCAGCACAAAGTTCGCGGCGGCAGGGATGCATCGCAAGCCCATCGCATCGAGTTCGTTGACGAAGTATCGTTTGGCGGCTCGCATCTCGGCGCGACCGTCTTCGACATGCCGGGTATCGGCGAGCGCAGCGATTCCTGCCGTCTGCGCCAAGCCGTTCACGCTCCAGCTGTGCTGCAACGCCCGGACGCGCTCCACGACTGCGGGCGGCGCAAGCATATAGCCCAGACGCAGCGCGGTCAATGCGTAGTCTTTCGTCATCGACCGCAGCAACGCGACATTGCCTAGATCCAGCAGCGGCATCGAATCCCACCGCGCCTCGACGAACGGCAGGTATGCCTCGTCCAGCATCATCAGCGCATCCTCGGGCAGCGAGTCTGCGATGCGCCGCACATCCGCCTCGATAAGATAGCGCCCGGTCGGGTTGTTTGGGTTGCACAAGAAGACCAGCGATGGCGCGCGCTCCGCGATAATGCGCGCCGCGCGCTCAATGTCCCAAGCGAAATCATTGCCTTCGTCCGCAACGATACTGAAAACATCCGCGCCCTGCATATCGCAAGCCGCCGCGAATTCTCCGAATGTGGGCGCGAAGATTACTGCGCGGTTGCCAGTCTTGACACCGGCCGATTTCTCGCCGCTCGAAAGTGGGTTGTCTATGCCGCCGTGCGCCGTCGTGCCTTCGCCCAAAGTCTCGCCATTCGCCTGTCTGTTATCCGCGCCGCTGTCGCCCGTGTTCAAATATGCGCGGGCAGTCAGATGTATCAGTTCGGTTGAGCCGTTGCCGACTAGAATCTGCGCTGTAGATACCGCCAGCCGCGCCGACAGCGATTCGCGGAGTGAGGTGCACTCGGTATCGGGATATGCCGCGAGGTTGACCGCGCCTATCGCATGCGATATGCAAGATGGAGCACCCAGAGGATTGATGCTGGCGCTGAAGTCGAGCACATCCTCGGGGCGCAGCCCAAGCGAGCGCAGCTCGGCGATGTTCGCGCCGCCGTGTACCGGCCGAGTCATAAGCAAGCCTATCCTTGCCGCCGCAGCCGCTCAATCTCTTTGAGCAACGCACGCTCTCGCGCTTCTGACGCAATCCGCGCCGTTCGTTCGGCGTCTGCGCGATCTTCGGCGCGGTTGGCTCGATTTTCTGCAAAATCCGCGCGGTCCTCTGCTGCGACGCGCTTGTCTATCGTGATCCCGGTGATGGGGTCGAGCACGTCGAACTCGCGGCCGTCCCAGTGGAAATCGATATTCAGCAACTCGCTGTACGCAGTGACCGAGCCGTCATCGCCGGCGCGAAGTTCGTATGCCTGATATGCCCCGTCCACAAGACGCTCCCCAATGAGCGGAAACTCGTACAACTCGCCGCCGGTAGGGTCTAACCGCCAGTATTCGGATATTCCTAGGCTTTCATACCGGCTGCGCTTGTCTCCCATATCGTTCGACGCAGTACTCGGAGACGCCACTTCCATTGCGAATTCCGGCACTTTGCCGATTTCCCACAGCCAGAAATTGGGCAGCTTCTCGCGTATCTCCTCGGCGGGAACATCGAACGCGATAAACAAGTCAGGCTTGATGCGTCTGTTGCCGTCCGTTCTGTCGTACGAGATGAAAATATCGCCATGAATAAAGACATCCGGCGAATCTTCGTACTTTTCGCGGAGCAACTGCCCTATGCGCGCTATTGGGAAGTATTGCAGCATGCCGTCCTCCACACGGTCCGGCTCTTCGTAGAAGATGTCAGGCAGCGTCCTGTGTTCCCAAGCGTTGGTTATAGTTCCGGTAGTTGCCATCTCAACCCTCCGGCGTTGAATTCCACACTACGCATTATACAGCGATCCGACGCTTTCGGCTTGCCGAATTAAATGGCAAACATCGATACACATGCATGATTGATAGGCTAGGGCGCGCCCATCCCATCTTGTCCATCTATGTCAGTTCCATCTATGTCGGTTTCACTATAATCCCGCAATGAGCGCCATTACGCCTACCGCGACTGCCGCACCCAGCGCCGCCACGATGTACGCGAGATTCACCGTTCTACCGATGTCGATCGCGGTGGGTTCGCGGTGGGAGCTGCCTATGCGGTAGTGATCGGGCTTTTCCAGCGCGACGCCTAGTAACCCCGCCGTTGCCGCGATTGTCCAGCCGGCGTTGGGGCTGTCGGTCATGCGGTGCTGTTGCCATGCGGTGCGACAGCCTCGCGCCGTGTTGTGACCGGACAGCGCGCCGGCGATTAGCAGCAGCATGGCGGATATTCGCGCCGGTATGAGGTTTAGCAAGTCGTCGATGCGCGCCGATGCCTTGCCCAAGTATTCGTACTTGCCGCGGTAGCCCACCATACTGTCCAGCGTGTTCGCCGCGCGATAGGCGAATGCGCCCGGCACGCCCAGAAGCGCGAATGCCAGCCACGGCGCGATGTAGCTGTCCGTAGTGTTCTCGGCGACCGACTCGATGGCGGCGGCGGCGACTAGCGGCTCAGACAGCGTGGCGGCGTCTCGACTGACGAGACTGCGGAGGCTGTGCCGCGCTTCGTCCACATCGTCGCCTTCGATGCTACGCTGCGTATCACGCGCCGCCTGTCCCAACCCGCGCACTGCGAATGTCGTCTTCAGCAATATCGCGCTGCCAAGCAAGTATGGCAAATCTCGCAGATACGCAATGTCTCGCAGATACGGCATATCGCCAAACTCGCGCAGGCCAATGACCGCAAGCCACCCCGCGCCGCAGAACAGCGCAGGCACGCCTATCGCCATCATCGCGCCAATCAGGAACGACGCCGTATCGCCACGTCCGTCAGCGAGCCGTTCTAGCACGGCTATAATCTTGCCCATCCAGACTACGGGATGCAGCGCGTTCGGTGGCTCTGGCAATAGGGTGTCCAGCGCAATGGCGAGCAGGAACACGGCGGCGTTCATCTGCCAGTCGGGATGTACGGGCAGCCACCAAGTCATCACAGGCTCTGCCACAGCGCTTCAAGAAGTGGTGAAAATATGGGAAAACGCGAGGACGCGAGTAGCAGAGCCAACAGCAGCACCGCCACTTCCGCCACTTCGTTCACTGCGCCGTATATGTCGCCCGTAACGCCGCCCAGCAGTCGCGTTGCCCATGCGCCGATGCCCCATGCTACAGCACACGCCGTCGCGAACAGTATCAAGCCGACATGCCCCGCCAGCGCAATGCTCACAATCAGAGTGAAGGCGAAGCCTAGTATCAGCTGCCATCTGATACGCTGCTCGCCGCCCTCGAAGAACGCCACGCCAAGCCCGTTCTGACGGATGTATGGGTAGAGTTCCATCGTCAGCAGCACCGCCCAGCGCGATAGGCAGGGGAACAGCGCCAACAGGGGCAGCTTGATAGACCATACCCCGGTCGGCGCTATGGCAGATGGCAGAGCGGCAAGTACTGAAACTTTTATTATCAGAAGACATACCACGCCTATGACCGCAAAAGCGCCCACATGCGGGTCTCGTAGTATCGCAAGACGGCGCTCGCGGTCAAACCCGCCGAGCAGTGCGTCGCACGAATCCATGAAGCCATCTAAATGCAGAGCGCGCGTCAACACGACCAGGGCGACAACGAGCAAGACCGCCCACAACAGAGCCGTAAATGTGGGATAACTGGGTTGTTCATAAATGGTTAACGGAGCGTATCCGAACCAACCTGCATTAAACCCCATCAAGAGCGGCTGAATGCCGGCGAGCGTGATGCCCAGCAACAAGCCCACAAGCGGAAACCAGCCGCGCGCGGATGCCATAGAGACCGGCGCGCCGCGCGGCGCAAAGGGCAGGATAGTCAGAAAGCCAATGGCGGAGCGCAGACCATTCATTGCTTGTCCGGGCTGATCGGAAGCGCGCCGTCGCCCACAAGCACTTCAACTTCGCCATCGTCGCGGTCGGATACGCCTGCTTCGCCGAATGTCGCCATCTCGCTTAGGCACGCCGCCGCCGCCTCGACTAAGGGCATTGCGAGAACCGCGCCGCTGCCTTCGCCGAGTCGCATGTCGAGTTCCAACAAGGGCAGTAAGTTCAGGTGCGAGAGTGCGATGCTATGTCCCCTCTCGGCGGAACGGTGCGAAGCGATCATGTAGTCGCGCGCAGTGGGGCAGAGCGCCTGCGCGATGAGCATCGCCGCGCCGGATATAAATCCGTCCACGATTAGCGCGCGCCGCATGCTCGCCGTTCCCAGCGCCACTCCAGCAAGCACGCCAATCTCGAATCCGCCAACCTTCGCCAGCACTCCCAACCCGTCCGATGGGTCAGGCGCGTTGACCTCGAGCGCGCGCTGCACGATTGCGGCTTTGTGCGCCAACTCTTCGGGATTACGTCCCGTGCCTGCTCCGGTCGTTTCCTGCGGAGATGCGCCCGTGAACGCGGCTGTGATGGCGCTCGACGCTGTTGTGTTGCCGATGCCCATCTCGCCCGCCGCAATCAGGTCCGCCCCGGACTCGGCGGCTTCCACGGCAATCTCGAAGCCCGCCAGCACGCTGCGCTCCGCTTGTTCACGAGTCATCGCCGGACCTTCGCTGATGTCCGCCGTGCCGATGTCGATGCGTACCGAGCGCAATTCAGGATGCTCTGGCAAGTCCGCCGCAACGCCCGCATCCACGATAATCTGCCGTGCGCCGATTCTGCGCGCCATCACGCTAACCGCCGCGCCACCCGCGAGGAAGTTCAGCACCATCTGCGCCGTAACCTCTTGTGGATAGCCGGTAACGCCCTGCGCCACGACGCCATGGTCGCCCGCCGCGACTATGACCGCCTTGCCGCCGATGCTCGGACGCTCGCTGCCAAATATACCCGCAAGC
>VXRI01000242.1:0-8348 GCA_009838595.1 Chloroflexota bacterium
TGATTTTTATCGCAACGACTAATCAAAAACCGGAAACACGTGTGCATACAAAGAATTTCGGATTCCTCACTGCGTTCGGAATGACAACATTATGGATTTGTGAAATCGTCTTTAGAATTAAGGCGAACAAAGTCTAGCAATAGTCTGATAGTCCTTCAGCAGTTTGCGACCGTCCTAGCCTTACGTCCATTTATTCTATTAGGGGACCATAAGGTGAAGGAACAAATCCCATCCATCTTGTCCACCCTGCTAAACTATCTGGTCAGAGAGGAAAATTCATGCCCATCTACGAATACTCCTGTGTTATCTGCTCCAACCGCTTTGACAAGCGCCGCGCGATGAGCGAGATTGACGACCCTGCGCCGTGCCCGGACTGCGGCAGCGAATCTCGCCGGGTGTTCTCCGTATTCGCCGCGTTCTCGGCGGACGGCAGTGGGCAGGCGAGCGCGGTTGCAGGTGCCGTTCCCGCCGGCGGCTGCGGCGCGGAAGGCGGCTGTGCCTGCATGATGAGCCTGTAACTCAACACATCCTGCCCATCCTGTATATCGATGTTAATTTATCATACCCTGCATATTGGGAGGACGAATATGGTAACTGCGACGAAACCACGCTACACACTCATCGACCCGACGACGCTGCCGATTGTGCCGGAGTTCGAGGGAGCGCCGCGTCTCGACGACCTGAAAAACAAGCGGGTCGGCGTCATCGACGACAGCAAGGTGAACGCCAAGGAATACCTCGAGCAGCTGACCGACCTCATCGACCAGCGCTTCGGCATCGCCAGCATCAAGTATCACGCCAAGCCGTCGGCGTCCAAGCCGGCAGATCCCGCCGTCGTCGCGGAGATGGCGGAGGAGTGCGACTATGTGATTGTCGGCATAGGCGATTGAGGGTCGTGCAGCGCGTGCAGTGTGCACGACGGAGTTCATGTTGAGAAGGCGGGCATCCCTTCGGTCACCATCTGTACCGACCGCTTCATCGAAACATCCAACTCGATGGCGGCAATGTGGGGCGCGTCCGGCTATCCGGTCATCTTCACGCCGCATCCGATAGCCGGGCTTAGCGAAGAGCAGCTTCGCGCCCACGCCGACGAAATCTTCGACACGGTGGTAACAATTCTCACGGGCAAGTAGGCGCACGGAATTATTTTGCATCGATGGAGGGAAAGGGGCTTGGACGGGAGCGCTTCCCGCTCCCCGGTTCGAATCCGGTAGCAAAGCCTCCAATCGAAGCGCGCGGCAGGACGGAGGGAGCGACATGGCGCAGCAGACGACCGCAACTGAACGCAACGACCTTAGTATGCCGCCGGGTCCCCGAGGTCTGCCCATAGTCGGCTCCCTGTTGAGCCTGCGTAACGACCCGCAAATCGCCCTGACACGCATTGCGCGGGAGTATGGCGATGTGTGCACCGTTCGGCTCGGCAGTGTGCCGACTATTGTCATCAGCCACCCGACGCTTCTGAGAGACGCCTTCAGCAGGGTTGCCCTTGCAGACAGATGGATAAGCCGCATCACAGAAATTATGACCAGCGGCGAGGACTTGGCTTTCGCACCTTATGGCGAATACTGGCGTCAGCTCCAGCGCTTCGCCAATAGAGAACTGCTCAGTTACAGGCGCGTCCAAGACATACGTGAACGCTACATCGAAGAATCGGTCAATATCCTCGTAGCGCGCGTGGGCGAGATGTGTGACGCGGGCGCGCCGTTGGAGCCGCGTGATTTCCTGCCCCGCGCCAACGGAGAGATGATGTTCCGAGCCATATTCGGCAGAGACGCCAACGATACCGTCGAGTTCTACGAGAAGCTGGACGACCTCCTCAACACCACCTTCTGGTTCTTCGCCAATGCCAGCGCCGCAAACCCCGCAGATTACATCTCGATGCTGAAGTTTCTTCCCAACCACGCCTTGGAAGAAGCGCAGAAAATGACGGATAGGATGACTGAGATTCTCGATTTTCTCATCGGCAAAGTGAAAGAGCGCCCGGACCTGAACCTGAACGCTCCGACATGTCTTGTCGAGGTGATGCTGGCAAGCGTAGAACGGGAAGAAATCACCTACGATATGATGCGAAATCTGATAGGCGACTTGCTCGTAGCGGGCATCGACACCACGGCGCAGACTATGGCATGGTTGCTGCTCATACTCGCCAACCGCCAGCGCCTGCAGGATCGCGCGCATGAAGAACTGACAGCGGCCGTAGGCGCGGATGGGCTGCCAGGCATGGAGCATCAGAGCGACCTTTCCTACATGCATGCGATTGTCCTGGAAAGCATGCGCTACCGCACCGTGGCTCCCTTGGGGCTGCCGCACAAAGCAATCGAGGATGTCGAACTCGACGGCTACATCATCCCCAAAGACGCGCAGGTTCTGGGCAACATCTACGCCATTCACCACGACGAAAGGTTCTGGAACTCCCCGAACGAATTCATCCCCGATAGATTCCTGTTCACCAAGGACGGCGCACCACCGCCCGCGCTGACAAGTGGCGCGTTCATGCCTTTTGGGACGGGACGGCGCGGTTGTCCGGGGCAGGGCTTCGCCGAAATCGTAATCTGGCTTCAGGCTTGCCGCCTGCTGCACAAATACAGACTCACTCCACACGGCACAGACAGATTGCCGGAAGATGAAGTCTTCGGACTCGCCATCAGTCCCATACCATACGCGCTGAACATAGAACGCAGAGCATAAAATCCCTTCCTTCTTGACAGAGGCGCCCCTCTTGATGGGGGAAGGTTAGAGCTTGTCCTGAGCATGCCGAAAGAATGGGGGATTAAAAGACCGCAAGCGCGCAAGAAGCATCGACAAGGAGACGCATCAATGACATACGCAGACACTCCGCAGCCGCCGTACTACGCCGCCATATTCTCGTCGGCGCACACCGGCGCACACGAAAACTACGCCGAAGACACCGAGACCGTCTTGGAACTGGCGAAGAACCACCCCGGCTTCCTGGGCGTGGAAGCGACGGGCGACGACGATTTGAGCATCGCCGTATCATACTGGGAAAGCGATGATACGATACGCGCCTTTAAGCAGCTCGCCGAGCATCTTGTAATACAAAAGCGCGGCCGTGATACATACTACCGAAGCTACAAGATGCGTATCGCAAGGGTGGAGCGCGATTACGGCTTTAATGCGTAATATGAAAGCCACGCGCCACAATCCGACCGATGCGCGGCGCGGCGGCTAACACGGCGGCTGCGGCGATTGTGCAGAATGCGATGAACATCGTCGCGTCGAAGAAGAACCCTTGCGGGAACATCGCTATCAGGTAGTCGCGGCGCGGGTCCAGCATCCAGAAGTCGTTGCTGAAGCTGATGAGGTGGAACAGCAAAAACAACTGATTGAACCCGACAAGCGCAAGCAGCCCCACGACTACGACCAACACAAGCGTCAACTTGCCGCCCATGCTCACATCGCGCCCCAAAGTCTGCCAGAACTCGACGCGTTGCAGCGCGAACCCTGCCGCGACATAGACCGCGATGTACAACAGCGTGAGCATCTGCACCAGATATACGCCGCGCACCAGCGCCTTCACATCGCGCATGTGGTGGATCTCTCGCGCGTTGTACAGCGATTCCACCAGCACACCGCCGACATAAGTGCGGATGATCAGGTCTTCGTCGTCGCTGTTGAAGTAGTCGCGGAACTGCTTGCCCGCGGCGATTAGGTCGTCGCGCTCGATGCGGGTATATTCCGCGATGTCGTATCTGTCGAAGCCGTAGCTATACAGCGCGGGCAGGTTGATGACGAACCTGACGCTGCTCGTAATCAGCAGCAGCGGTATAAGCGCCACGAAAATCACGGCGGCGGCAATTCTTGCAATTCGCTTCATACCCCAATGCTACCATCCGCCCCGCCAATCTGGTAGCGTTTCAGTAATCAAGGCGATACCCGACCGCAGTCGGGCACATGCTTCACAAATGCAATTTATACCTGTCGTTTCGCCTTTCCCCTGTCATTTCGAGCAAAGCGAGAAATCTAAAATCGGAAACAGGTTTGCATCCAACGATTTCAGATTCCGAACGCAGCGAGGAATGACAACAATAATGATTTATGAAGTCGTCTCAGTAATCAACATCGATTGACAGGATAGGCAGAATGGGGCGAAGCTCCGTTCTACCGCCAAGTTTGAAAATTCAGAACGGGAAACTGACATAGATAAACAGGATGGAACAGAATGAACGCTAATTACCATGTTGCTTACCCCGCTACTTACGAAGGCGTCGAGCAGGTGCTGGCGCGGCTGTTAGGTCCCGATGGCTGCCCTTGGGACAAGAAGCAGACGCGAGAGACGCTGGCGGAGGCTTTCTTAGAAGAGTGCTACGAACTCGTCGAGGCAATCGAGGAAGGCGACACCGCCAAGATGCTCGAAGAACTCGGCGATGTGCTGTTCCATGTGATATTTCAGGTGAGGCTCGGCGAAGATAATGGCGAGTTTTCGCGTGAGGATGTGCTGGGCGGGCTGGTGGACAAGCTTGTGCGCCGCCATACACATGTCTTCGGCGATCAAATCGCGACAGGCGCGGACGACGCTATCGCCAACTGGGAGGCAGCCAAGCGGCAAGAAAAGGCGGCGTCCGGCGGCTCCACACTAGACGGAGTGCCGAAGAACATGCCCGCGCTCTCATACGCCCAAGCCGTGCAGGGACGCGCCGAGCGCGCGGGCTTCGACTGGGACGATTTCGACGGCGTACTGGCAAAAGTCGCCGAGGAACTAGCGGAGATCGAAGCCGCCGGCACCGACTCAGAGCGCGAGAGCGAACTCGGCGACCTGCTGTTCTCTGTGGTCAATGCGGCGCGCTGGCTGGGCATAGACGCCGAGACCGCCCTGCGCGGCACAAACCGCCGATTCTTCGCCCGCTTCACACAAATGGAACGCATCAGCAGAGAACGCGGCACAACATTCGACACCCTATCCTTAGACGAAAAAGAATCCCTATGGCAAGAGGCAAAGGCGGCAGAATAGAATTACCCTATCCTGCTCGTCCTATCCATCCTGTCCATCGATGTTAATTCCCCGTACCCCATATAGGAGGCTGACGAATGAGCGGAATATGGCATGGAGACCTGCGCTGCGTTGTGATGCTGAGCTTTGATGTGGACGGCGTGTCCGGCGCGCTGAACCAGAACCCGGACAGCGCGCGCCTGCCCAGCTTCATGTCCGCGCGCGAATACGGGCCAAGTGTTGGCACGCCCCGCATCCTAGACCTGCTGGATAAATATGGCATCAAGGCGAGCTTCTACATCCCCGGATACATCGCCGAGACGCACGAAGAGCTTGTGTTGGACATCCACCGGCGCGGACACGAAATCGGGCATCACGGCTACCTGCACGAGCCGCCGGCTACGCTCACCCGCGAGCAAGAAGCGGCGGTGCTGGACAAGGGCAGCGCGATACTAGAGCGCATAACCGGCGAACGACCTGCTGGCTATCGTTCGCCGAGCTGGGAGTTGAGCGAAGATTCGCTGCCATTGCTCGCTGAGCGCGGCTTCATCTACGACTCCAGCCTGATGGGCAACGACATCCCATACAAAGTGGACGCCGACGGGCAAGACATCGTGGAGATACCGATTCACTGGGAGTTGGACGATGTGCCGTACTTCAACTACTCGCCCGCGCTCGGCGCGCGCAATGTGATGGCAAGTCCGGAGCATGTGTACAGCGTCTGGTCGGCGGCGTTCGAGGGCATGCACCACTACGGCAGATCGTTCGCGCTCACCATGCATCCATACACCATCGGCCGCCCGGGCCGCCTGCGAATGCTAGAGCGCCTAATCAACTACATCCAGACCTTCCCCGGCGTGGAGTTCATGCGCACTGTGGATGTGGCGCGAATGTTCGCGGACGGGAACTAACGGGATAGGCAGGATGGATAGGATATAATTGACGCAAGCAGCGAGAGAGGTGATGGAACATGCTGAGTGAATATATAGCCGCCGCGATGCGACGAGCAGAATACAAGATGCTGGAAGACAAAACCTATTGGGGCGAAATCCCCCCGCTTCAGGGCGGCTGGGCTAACGCCGACAGCCTAAAAGAATGCGAGGAAGAATTGGAGAGCGTCTTGGAGGACTGGATTCTGATAGGGCTGGACTTTGGGGACGAGATGCCAGAGATAGACGGGTTAACGGTGTCCATTAGGACGAAGGAACTTGCCTGATGCCCGTGTTTGGGCCGGTCAGCAGAAGAGACTTGATACGGCACTTGCGCGACCTGGGGTTTGACGGGCCGTATCCTCATGCGTAGAGGCTCCCTGCAAATAAGTATCCCCAATCCTCATCGTGGAGACATGAGCAGACCTTTGCTTGCAGAGATACTCCGAAAAGCCGGTGTAACCCGCGAAGACTGGGAACGGCTGTGACCTTCCCCGGCGAGGAGTTCCTGCGGACCGTGGATGTGGCGCGAATGTTCGCGGATCAAGTATCCGTCTATATGTTCCAATTTCTGCGGCGAGGGTGTACGATTTAGCCGTTGAGTGCGAACATAAGGACGGTCTGACTAGCCGTTTCAAAATAGATAGATGAGGAGTATGAAATTGTCCCGTGAAGAAGAACTCCGAGAGATTAGTCGTCTGTACGAAGAAAACAAACTGGAAATACAGATCATGCAAGAAGGCGAAGGCATGCACTGGGCATTGAACAAGGCTCTCGATGACGAATTGAAGCCGTGGGGCCAGCTGGACGAACAGCAACAAGCGGACCTCGTTCTTCATGTGGGCGACATGTCTAGCTGGCGTGGGGAAGGCAGAGTTGATACGGCGCTGGCGGATGATCTTTTCGAGAATTATCCTGAATTCTACGATATGCTGGTTGAAACTGACATTTGACTGACGCTGTATCACCTCTTCCGTACAGGCATTGGCACGAGTGAAACAACATTGCTAAGATACCACTTAGCGCGATTGGTCAAATGCGACAAGTTCCGATATGTTTGCCTATCCAGTGCATGCTGTTCAAGTGCCGTTGAGGGAGGTTCAAAATGGCGCTGCCGTCTCAAAGCGAGTTTTTGCGGCCAATTCTGGAAATAGCATCCAATCAGAGCAAGGAGTTGCGGTATCCGGATTTTCGTGATGAGTTGATTCTCATGCTCAAGCTTAGTTCCGCTGACATGCAAGAGAAGACTCCATCTGGGGCGTTAAGGGTGGAGAAGCATATAAGATACTGCATATATCAGTTGAATAAAGCAAGGCTGTTGACTACTGAGAAGCGCGGATGCTATCAAATTACCCCAGAGGGGCACCAGTTTCTCCAATATCACAAAGGAGCGTTAGATCAAGCGCAACTCAATCTGCTTGGCACAGGTGTGCCACCACAATCTCCTGATGCGATGAACATGAACGATGTTTCGCCAGACGAACAGATTGAGATCATACACGAACAACTGCAAATCAAGTTGGCAGATGAATTGCTTGAAAGTGTGAAGCGCACATCGCCAGACCGCTTTGAACAATTGGTGATAGAACTTCTGGTGAAAATTGGTTATGGCAAAGGAGAGCGGGTGGGTGGCAGTGGCGATGGAGGTATCGACGGCATAATCACCCAGGATAGACTAGGATTCAAAAAGGTATATGTCCAAGCCAAGCGTTGGGACTCCACGCAAATAGGAGAGCCGGAAATTCGTAACTTCTCTGGCAGCCTAGACCCGCACGGAGCCAGCAGAGGCGTGTTCATCACCACCTCACTTTTCAGCGCAACTGCGCGACAGACCGCGGCTGCCGCCCAACTAAACAACAAAAACATCAAACTGATTGACGGCAAAGAGTTGGCAAGGCTGATGATCGAGTATGAAGTGGGCGTAATTACCAAAATGGTCTATAAAATCGGGGAGATTGACGAAAACTACTTCTCCGACCTCTGAGCGTATATCCACCACCATAACGCATCAAAATCCTTGATCCGATGTACTCTTTTGCCAGCTACCCCCGCGCCCTTCCGCTGCCCAGCGTCAGTATCATCGGGATGGCTATCAGGACGCTGAATGCCATTAGGACGAAGGGCTCGCGGTAGTTGCCGCGTATGTCGAATATCCAGCCCACTAGCACCGGCGCGACTACGCCGAACACCGCGCTCGTCGTCATCAGCGTGCCCATTATCGAGCCGTAGTGCCGCCTGCCGAACAAGTCCGCTATCAGCGCGAATCTCACAGGTATCGACGCGCCAAAGCCGAAGCCCCAGGTGATGACGAATATCACGATGTGCCACACTTCGCTGCTGAAGGCGAAGACCATCGTCCCCACGAACTGGAACATCAGCGCGCCCGCGATTACATGCCGCTTGTCCAGCCGGTCGCCGAAGTAGCCGCTGCCCAACCGTCCCGCCACGCTGAACATAGACACGCCCAATAT
>VXRI01000242.1:8358-9302 GCA_009838595.1 Chloroflexota bacterium
ATCGCCAGCCCCGCTATCTCGCGGCTCATGCCGAAGCTGGTTATCGCCGGTATCTGGTGTATCGACGCGGACATCACCATCCCCGAAACGCCCATCGCGATAGCCAACTGCCAGAACACCCAGCTCTTCAGCGCCTGCCGCGTGGTCATGGTCACTTCGCGGGCGAGGGCGCTTCTGCGCGGCGCGGCGTCCCCTGCCCTTGCCTGCGCTCCGCCATCTTCCGGCGGCAATGCGCCGTCGGGAAGCATGCCGTAATCCTCGGGACGGCTCTTCATGACGAACGACACGGGTATGCCCACGACCAGACAACCGATGCCCACAATCACAAGCCCGGTGCGCCAGTCCGTTGTGGCTATGAGCCAGATGATGACAGGCACGAGAATGCCGCCCAGTCCCGAGCCTGCCATCGTGAACGAAAGTGCCTTCGATCTGCTCTCTACAAACCAGTTCGCCACGGCGGTGGTCACGATGAGGAATGTGCCGAAGGACAGCCCTAGCGTGAGCACGAGGAACGCGGCGTAGAACTGCCACAATTCCTGTATCCGGCTGAGCAGGATGAAGCCCAGCGTCGTTAGGAATGTGCCGAACAGCATCACATTGCGCGGTCCGAATTTGTCGATGAACCAGCCCACGAACGGCGAAATCGCGCCCGATTCGGTGCGCTGCAACGACATCGCGCCTGCGGTGAGCGCGCGACTCCAGCCGAATTGGTCGATGATGGGGTCGAAGAATGCGCCGAAGCCCTGCCAGAATGTGCCGGATGTGTAAGCCTGGCTGACCGACCCTGCCAGTACAATCCACCAGCCGTAGAAGATTCGCTTGTCTTTGCGGTTGCCCTTCGCGGCAGCAGAAGACGCGGATTCGCCATCCGTATCCCGCGATGCGGACGCTCTCCCATTGTCAGCCGCATTGGCGGCGCGGCGTTTGCGACTTCTCAGCAAGTC
>VXRI01000166.1 GCA_009838595.1 Chloroflexota bacterium
TAATATGCCCGTGGTAATCGGATAAATCCTCTAATGTAAGGTTGGCTGACCATGCTCAGGCGTGGTCTTTTGGCTTTCTCAGGTAGGCGCATTCGCGCCCCTGAGTGGCCTTACGGAAGAGGAAGTGCCGATTACCATTGCGCTACCTGTACCACGAAGGGGCTCTTTCAATTGGTTACGCAATGGTCGGATGTTCAGTCCACGTCGTGCCACGCCTTTTTCGTTTCCTGTATTCCCCCTTAATCTGTCCCCCTGTACCAGACATCAGCAAGGCTATGATTCGTGATACAAGGGGTGGGTGATACGACTTGAAGAAATACATTCCAATAGTGGCAGCACTGGCTATCGTCTTCGGATTTGCGTCTGCTATATGGGCCACCGGGGTGGTGCGGCGCTTACCCAGGGACGACTCCCATGCAGTCAGCGATGTGCCGTCCAATCAATCCCAACCACAGGTCCAACCACAGGACTATGGCGGCGATGGCTCGCGACTCTACTATTTTGGTCCAGACTTCATGTGTCTGATTTACACGAACTCCACCACCGTAGCGTGTTTCGGCTCTAACGCGCACGGTGTAGTTTCAGGTGTTCCGAATGTGAGTGGCTTTACCAGTATAGATGGTGGCGAGACATATGCTTGCGCCTTTAATGAGATAAGCCAATTCTCCTATTGTTGGGGTTCTATAACCCGACGCCCGACCACTGCTCGACCGACCGTAACGCCAACGCGGCTGCCAGCCACGCCCATTCCTACGCCGACTTCCACAACGGGGGCAGCGCCGACAGCCACGCCCGTCGCTACAGCAACTCCTGAGCCAAACGCATGCGAACTTGACATCCCAGACACTTTCACTTTGCCCCTGACGCTAACAGGTTCTTGGATTGCTGATGAGGATTGTGTCGATGATGTGATTCGCCCTGACGCTGCTCCGGTGGGCAACAGGTACTTCCGACATGTACTATTTGGGGTGACTTCCGCGACTGGGGATTGGACTGTTACATTGACATCCGAAGAAGACACCTTCATGGTCTTGTCGGAGATCGATGGCGTAACAGGCGAATTGACAATCGTAGGAGTGAATGATGACATTGATCGGAACAACACCAACTCCCGAATCACTTGGACTCCAACCCAAGGCAATTCGTACTTTGCATACCTGACCACCTATGACCCAAACACAACCGGCGACTTTACGCTGACCATTGAGGCAAGCGGCGCCGGCGCGCAGGGTCAGAGAAGCGTACAAAGCATCAATCTTTCCGACATCCAATCTGAACTACCACAAAAGTAAACCGAACACCCTTTTCGTAAGGCTAAACCTTGCCTAGTTATCAGAAGTCCGCGCTTGGCTTATCCTCGCGCGGGCTTCTGCATAATTGTGAGCCAAGTGACTGCCGTGTATCCGACGCATTAAGAAATATCCACGCAATTCATATCCGCAACCATTCGTGTATAATACGGCGCAACGATAATCTGTATTCGCTGCGCCGTGTTTTTGCGTTTGAGTGACGCGCGCTGCGCTCGGTTGGATTTTGCGGAAATTGGGCTGGCGTTGTTGCGATGCTACGCCGGCGAGATAATCCACGGAGGCATCAAGATGACTACCTCTTCATTTCCCATCATAAGCAAGCCTGCCGTTGAGGACATGGAGGCGAAGCCGAACCTCGACTACGATAAGGTTCGCGGCAACTTCGACTGGCAGCAGATGTATGACGAACTTGATTGGCAGCCCGGTGGCGGTCTTAACAAGGCGCACGAAGCTATTGACCGCCACGCCAATGGACGCAACCGCGACAAGATCGCCATGATTTGGGAAGGCAAGAACGGTGAGAAGGAGACCTATACCTTCGGGCAGATGAAGGAGCAGTCCAACAAGTTCGCCAATGTGCTGAAGAGCCTCGGCATTGAAAAGGGCGATCGCGTGTTCATCTACATGGAACGGTTGCCTGAACTGTACTTCGCCTTCTTCGGAATCCTAAAAGTCGGCGCTATCGCAGGACCGCTCTTTTCTGCGTTTGGGCCGGACCCGGTGAAGGACAGGATGCTGGATAGCGAGGCGAAAGTGTTGGTTACCCAGCCGGACCTGCGGCGCAAAATTACGCCCGTCATTCCCGAGCTGTTCGAACTGCAGCACATGCTCATCGTCAACAAGTACAACCGCGACCCGCAGCCGCTGATGTCCGGCGACTTGAGCTACGAAGAAGAAATGTCGAAGGCGACTGCGAACTTCGAGACCGTCGCCACCAGTCAATATGACTACTCCATAATGCACTATACATCCGGCACGACCGGCAAGCCTAAGGGCGCCGTGCACCGGCATCAGGCGGTCGTGCAGCAGTACGCGACCGGCAAGTGGGCTCTCGACTTGCAAGAAGACGACATATACTTCTGCACGGCAGACCCGGGCTGGGTTACCGGTACATCCTATGGCATGCTCGCGCCGTGGACGAACGGCGTCACGCAGCTTATCTACGAAGGCGGATTCCGCGCGAGCAAGTGGTATCAGCTCATTCAGGACTACAAAGTAACTGTGTTCTATACCGCTCCGACGGCGATTCGCATGCTGATGAAGGCGGGCGATGACATACCGCGTCGCTATGACATGTCTGCGCTGCGCTTTATGGCGAGCGTGGGCGAACCGCTCAATCCTGAGGCGGTGGTCTGGGGCAACGATGTCTTCGGTATGCCGTTCCATGACAACTGGTGGCAGACCGAGACCGGCGCGATAATGTGCGCGAATTATGCCTGCCAGGATGTGGTGCCAGGCTCTATGGGCAGGCCCATCCCGGGTGTGGAGCTTGGCATCGTGGACGACGAGTACAACGAAGTGCCGGTAGGGCAGGACGGCAATCTGGTCGTGCGCCCGAACTGGCCATCGATGTTTCACGGGTACTGGAACAACAGCGAAATGTACAACTCGCGCTTCCGCAAGGGCTGGTACATCACCGGCGACACCGCTCGCGTGGACGAGAACGGTTACTACTGGTTCGTCGGGCGCGCCGATGATGTCATCAACACGGCAGGGCATCTTGTTGGACCATTTGAGGTAGAAAGCGCGCTGATTGAGCATCCTGCGGTCGCGGAGGCTGGCGTAATCGGGAAGCCTGATCCCATCGCGATGGAGGTCGTGAAGGCGTTTGTATCACTGAAGGACGGCTATGAAGAGTCCGCCGACTTGCGCCGCGATATAATGCGATTTAGCCGGCAGAAGCTCGCCGCCGTAGTCGCCCCGCGCGAGCTGGATTTTGTGCCCACGCTGCCCAAGACTCGCAGCGGCAAGATAATGCGCCGCCTGTTAAAGGCCCGCGAGCTAGGCTTGCCCGAAGGTGATACCAGCACGCTAGAGGACGACTAGAAGCCAGAGATATGAAAGGGGTTCGTATGTCCCTCCCTGAGCAGCCTATTGAAAGCCACGATGTACACAGCCGTCGCCTGATTCGGCATGCGGAAGAGATGCTGGAATCGGGCGACAGGCTGCAGGCGTCCGAAAAGGCGTGGGGCGCGGTCGCGCATCGTCTTAAGGTGGTTGCGGATAATCGTGGCTGGAAGTATGAGACGCACACTGACGCTTTTACGCTTGTCAGGAACCTTGACAGGGAACAGCGGAATCCGCGCATAAGAATCCTGTTCGACGTGGCTCACGGCTTGCACAACAACTATTACAAGGACACGAGGCCGATTGACTACATCCGGGAGCAGATCGCAGATGTGAAGGAACTGCTCTTGATTTTGGAGCGGATAGAGTAGGACTCGCAATGTTCACACCGTGCGAAACGACCAATCTCCACCAATTTCCGGTAAGGGTTTAATTCCGTCCATCCATGTCTGCCCATCCATCCATATATGAGTGAACAACGGAGGTATTGAATGAAGATCAGCTGGTTCCACTTGATGCCCTATAGGTTCTTGCCGAAGGACTTCGAGGACAAGTATCGCAGTGTCTGGGTCGATGTGCCCAGCCATCTGTTCGAGGCGGATAAGGCGCATCAGCTCTACAACGAATACCTTGACGAGCTGGAGTTCGCGGACGAGGTAGGCTTCGATGGCATCTGCGTCAACGAGCATCACAACAACGCTTACGGCATCATGCCCAGCCCGAATATCACCGCCGCCACGCTGACTCGCCGTACCAGCAACGCCGCGATCATCGTTCTGGGCAACAGCCTCGCGCTGTACAATCCGCCATTGCGAGTCGCCGAAGAGTTCGCAATGCTCGACTGCATCAGCGGCGGCAGACTTGTTGCGGGCTTTCCGGTTGGTACATCTATGGACACGAACTTCGCTTACGGTGTCAACCCTGCGATTCTGCGCGAGAAGTATTACGAAGCGCATGACCTAGTGATGAAGGCGTGGACAGAGCCGGAGATGTTTTCGTTCAACGGCAAGTACAACCAGGTACGCTATGCCAATATCTGGCCGCGACCGCTCCAAAAGCCGCACCCGCCTGTGTGGATTCCGGGCGGCGGCAGCGTGGAGACTTGGGAATGGACCAGTCGCATGAACTATGTTTATTGCTACCTGAGCTACTCCGGCTACAAGCGCGGCATCCAGGTTATGGACGGCTTCTGGAAAGAGATGGAGCGGCTGGGCACGGACGACAACCCGTATCGCGCCGGCTTCCTACAATTGGTGTGCGTCGCTGAGACGGACGAGAAGGCGAAGGAACTCTACGCCGAGCATGTGGAATACTTCTACAAGAAGTGCCTGCATGTATATGAAGGCTTCGCGGATGCGCCCGGCTATCGCACGATTCGCACACTGAAAGCAGGCGCGGTGGCACAGCTCGGCGCGGCGGCGAACCAGACGAGGCAGGCGATGACTTGGGACGACTTCGTAGAGCAGGGCTATGTGATTGCCGGCAGCCCAAAGACTGTCATTGAGAACCTGCGCGGCGCGGTTGAAGGCCTGCGCGTGGGGCATCTGATGGTGCTGCTGCAGATTGGCAGCATGCCCAAAGACCTGACAATGAAGAACACCGAAATGTTCGCCACAGAAGTCTTCCCTGAGCTGCAAGGCATGTGGGATGAGTATGAAGATTACTGGTGGCCACAGCCCATAGAAGAACCCGAAGTTGCGGGCGTGGCGTCCGCTGGTCCGTAGGCTAGGGCGGAGTAAAGATAGGATGTGATTGGGCAGGCATAATGCGCCTGCCCATATCTTGCCCAACACGGAACGCAATGTCCTACATCCATAGTCGATAGAGGTATAAGTGGAAATGGTCTCGCAGCATAATGAACAGATCTTGAGGATTGGCGGCGGTGATGTGCAAGTCGCCAGCAAGGGCAGCGGAGAAGCGCTGGTCTATCTACACGGCGCATTCGGCTATCGCGGATGGCATCCGTTCTTGGACGCGCTCGCAGAGGACTTCACCGTGTATGCGCCGGTGCAGCCGGGCTTCGTGGATGGCGCGCCCGGTCCCGCCGACATTGACGATATGCTCGATCTGACGCTGTACTATTTTGACCTGCTGGAAGCGCTGGGGCTGGAAGCGCCAAACGTTGTGGGGCACTTCCTGGGCGGAATGATAGCCGCTGAAATGGCGGCGCTTCGCCCGACGAGCGTGGGTAAGCTGGTGCTCGCTGCGCCGGCCGGCCTCTGGCTAGATGACGACCCCGGCGTGGACTACTTCGCAACGCCAGCCAATGAACTGCGCAATGTGCTGTTCTCGGACGCGAATTCAGAAGCGGCGAAATACCTAATGCCTGAGGCGCAAGACGATCTAGAACGCGGCACGCAGATAATTGAGCGCGTGCGATCCTTGGCGACCGTAGGCAAGTTCCTCTGGCCAATCCCCGACAAGGGCTTGAAAAAGCGAATGTCGCGCATCAAGGCTGATACGCTAGTCGTCGTGGGCGAACAAGACAAGATAGTGCCGCCATCCTATGGCGGTGAATTCGCCAGCCGCATATCGGGCGCGACGGCGCAAACGATGACGGGCACGGGACACATGATGATGATTGAGCGGACGGAGGAGTTTGCGGGAGTGGTGAAGAGGTTCTTGCGGGGGTAACCTAATACCAGCCAGCGACTTCAATTTCCGATGACTAGCATTCGGAGGTTGGCAGGTAGTTGGTCTAAGTGAAACCAGCTAGAGTCGTTCTCCATCTGAATACGCGGAGTTCTGGGAATAACGCCATTTTCATCGGCTATGCTGATGGGTAGGCAAGCGCGCCAGTCATCATAGGTCGCCCTTCGCAATTCATCGTCGGTTTGAACTCCATAGAAATCTCTGAGCCATTGGAGCGAATCTTCTTGGGTTATGAGTGGCAAGCCCCTGTCTAACGACCGATTGCGAAATATCGCATTGGATGGGTTGCATAGAAGCAAGTCGAAGTCATCTACTAGGTAACGATCATTCGTTGTAGATTGACGAGCTAGATTACTTCTTGACCTATGGCATTTTACTTGGAAGTGCGGAACGGTCACTATCCGCCCCGAAAGTCTGAAACTTCCTCGCACGGCATTTTTCGTTTCGACTTTGAATCTGTCGCCTGTTCTCCTGAAAGTGATACTGACATCTTCATCAAACCCGCCGCCCGGATGAGGGTTCAGATTCAGCTTAGTCACAATCCATTCACGGGGGTCTAGGTTTTGGGACAAGACCGCTGCGCCAATGTATTCGGTAGCCTTACCCCGTATCATCGGCAACACTTTCTGATCTTCCAGGATTTCAAACAAATCATCCTTGGGGATGTTGTAAGTCTTACAATACTCAACTATACCCGTGAAGATGCGTTCTGCTTCTTGTGAATTGTCTTGTTCAGACATGGTAGTTCCGTATGAAGAGTTCTCGTCCCTTGTATCGTCCCCCGCGAAAACCGTCCTTTAGCTTCACGCCGTTTTTTTGATCGTCGGTCCGATTTATGGTGTAGTTCCACTGCTTCTCATTTACACCTAACGCCCAACTGTACATAGCCCGCACATCTTTGTGGTCGTCATAAGTGAGAAGAAAGGACAGTCGGCATGAATTACGTCGAAGGCACTCTTGCAAGCGATTGTGGTCGTCGATTGTGAATGTGCAGTTGTAGAACTTTTGCTGGTCGGCGTTGTAGTATGGAGGATCAGCAAATACGAAACACCCGTCTGGCAAGCCGTCAATTACTTCCTCGAAGTCCAAAGACAGCAATTCGACGCCCTGCAACTTGTCCGAAACGGTGCGTAGATGTGGCGGCCAATTCTCAGGACGCATGGAGTATTTTCTTCCGTAGCCCCAATAGCAGTTTTCAGCGCGCATAATGCCGCTGTATGAAGTCCGGTTGAGATAATACCACCTAAACGCTCTTTCTAGGTCATTAGACGGATTGTAGTGCGACTTATAGAAGGTGTGATTTTCCTTGCTGGCTTCAATGCCGTCCAGCAGTGCAATTAGGTCTTCAACCGCATCTCGGATATGTATCAGCGTATTGATTACATCCAGGTCAAGATCGTTCAATGTCGATATTCCCTCACCCTTCTCTTTGGCAAAGAAAATGGACGCTCCGCCTGCGAATGGTTCGCAGTAGTCAGCATGACTTGGAATCACATCCAAAATCAACTGCCTAGCGTAGAACTTGCCGCCTGGATACCGAAAGGGCGAGTTTGTCTTTTTTGATCGAGGAAGAAGTTCGCCCTGTATGACTTCAGCAGAAAGCAATGCCATCGCATCAAGCCTTTCGCTCTTCTTCAAATAGCATTTATGTTCAGTTCGAGATGCTACCATACTCGTATCACGCACGCAAACGGGTACTTGGGGGATTATTCTACGAATTGGTTGGCTGTGGCTAGAGGCGTGGAGAAAGGGGCAGTCTTGTTGATGACTGCCCCTTATCATGAGTTCGTTGTTGTTTGCGCTTAGCCGACGAACCAGTTGGACAGCTCGTCGCGGTTGCGGTCGAGCCATGTGGCGTTGAGGCGGATGCGCTCTAGGGATTGGCGCACGGTGCGCTCTCCGCCGGGCGCGGGGTTGTCCGTGAAGAAGCGCTCCACATCGTCGTGCATTTCGAGCGTGGTGAACGCTGAAGCTATGCCGACGAGCCGCATGATGGCGAAACCGCCCTCGCCGTAGCGTCTGTCGAGTTCCTGCCAATTGTCTTTGAGGAACTGCCACGCGAGGTTGCGTCCCTGGGTGTTCGCCGCGACCAGCCCTATCACGCTCACGGTTTCGTGCACGCGAACCTCGTCGCCGAGGGAGCGGTTCAGCGTCTCTTCTAGCAGCGCTTTGTCCTCGAATGATGTAAGCCCGTACAAGAAGCGTCCTTTCTCTTCCTGCAATGGCGTGTCGGCGCGGAGTTGCCACATCGCATCGTACTCGGCGCGGCCGCCACGCTTCGCAGCTAGGCGGAAGACCATACCGCGAATGTCCGGGCTAACGCTGCTTGGGTCGCTTGCATAGGCAGCGAATCGGGCGGCTGCTTCGCGCAGCGTATCTTCGTCGTCGTTGCCTCCGATGTGGTTCAGCACGGTGCTGCGTAGCAGGGCGTCCATGTGCGACTCATCCGGCTTCGCGTCCCAGCCGACTTGCGCAGCGACCTGTTGGAACACACTGCGCGAGAATGCTTGGAAATTGCCGTAGAACGGCTCGTCCGCTAGCAGATTGTCCATGCCGCCCAAGTTGGACGACAGGTCGCCGCAGACCGTCGCGTTGTCTTCACTGCGATATGCTTCCGCAATCGTGAGAAAGTCGGTCGCGGGGATGATACCCGCGCGACTGAGCGCGTATGCGTCGTTCTGTATGCCAAGCCTGTCGATTGGCGTCAGTGTCTTGGAGCGAATGGGTTCGACGAGCTTCTGTAAATCTTCACTGGAATAGCGCACGCGGTAGAAGCCGTTCTGAACGGGGTTGATTTTCGTCCACGAGTCGTCCGCCGCGCCGTCGTCGGGCACATCCAATGCCAGTAGCTTCGTGTCCATCAGCTTGGAGGCGCTCTCGCTGCCGTTGGAAGTGTACACGCCGACAGGCACTTTCCAAAGCGTTTCGTCCGACTCGCTGTCTTCGAGTATGGCGTCATAGGTGAAACGGCTCTGCATAATGTGCAGGTTGATATTGCCGTCTTCGCGCTCGATGCCGACATCCAGCATTGGGTAGCCGGTTTGGAGCACCCAACTGTCCATTATTTCTGCAACCGGCTCGCCTGACACTTCTCCAAGCGCGTTCCACAGGTCGGTTCGTGTCGCGTTGTCGTATTGGTGTGTGATCAGGTACTTGTGTAAGCCCTGCCGGAATGTCTCCGCGCCGAGGTAGTCTTCGAGCATGCGCAGGATGGAGCCGCCCTTGCTGTAGCTATTG
>VXRI01000306.1 GCA_009838595.1 Chloroflexota bacterium
CGCGCAGGCGGGAATGACGAAAAGAGCGGTCGTCGGGAATTGTGAAATCGTCTTGAGCAAAGTCCTGAATGTTCAGTCAGAAAATAACCGCGATTTGAAAGAAGCGGTGGCTGCCGAATTTACGCCTCGGCTAATTTAATATGCGATTGCCCTGCTATCCTACCCATCTTGTCCATCCTGATAAATGCCGTTTGACCGATATTTCGCGCATGGCTATCATGAATATATGAAGACTTCACGAATCGCGCTCGCAGCTGCGCTAGCACTGACTCTCGCCGTCTTCGCGCTGGCGTGTAATCAGAGCACGGCTGACGATTCTCCATCGGATCTTTCCACATTCTCCGGCGAGCCGGTGCAGGCAGCCACGCCGGTGTTGGAAATGTTGCAATCCGCTGCCGCGCAGAACGGCTATGTTACGAGCCCCGGCGCGCCTGCCGCCAATGCAGAAGAGCCCGCGCCGTTCCTGCTGCGTGGAATACCGAACACGCCATACATAGCGCAATCCACATCACCCGCGCCGCCGCCTGTAGGCGCGCTCACAGCATTGCCATCGATAGCGTCGCTCGTGGATGAAATCGAACCGGCGGTCGTGTCCATATCCGTAGAGTCTGTCAGCCGCGGGATGTTCTTCGATTTCACCGACGAAGGCGCAGGCACGGGCGCCGTCATCCGCCCGGACGGCTACATCGTAACGAACTTCCATGTGATACAAGGCGCGAACGACATTCAGGTTACGCTCGCCAACGGTAACACATACGACGCGGATGTGGTCGGCTACGACATCATCACCGACCTTGCGGTGCTGAAGATTGACGACGACAACCTCGCCACTATCAGGATGGGCGACTCGGACGCGCTCGATGTGGGCGATTGGGTGGTCGCGCTGGGCAATGCGCTCGCGCTCAAGGGCGGTCCGACGGTTACGCTCGGCATCGTCAGCGCGCGTGGTCGCACGCTTAGCACGGACCGCGGCGACCTGTACGACCTGATTCAGACGGACGCAGCCATCAACGACGGCAACAGCGGCGGACCACTCATCAACCTACAGGGTGAAGTCATCGGCATCAACACGGCGATAATCCGGCGCGCGCAGGGTATCGGCTTCGCGATCAGCTCCACCGCCGCGCAACCTATCATCAACAGCCTAATCGAGCATGGTCGCGTGGTCAGGCCGCTTATCGGGCTGACAGGCGCGGATGTAACGCCGGCGCGCGCGAATCAGCTTGGGCTCAACGTGGATGAGGGCATAATAGTAACGCGAATGACGCTCGACGGACCCGCATACGAAGCGGGCATACGCGTGGGCGATGTGATAACCAAACTCAACGACATCCCTACGCCCGACATGGCAGCATTCCTAACCCTTCTCTGGACATTCGACATAGGCCAAGAAGTTCAAGTCGAATACATCCACGAAAACGAAACCCAAGTAACAGGCGTAACGCTGATAGAACGCCCGTCGCTTTAGCGCCCACCCCTCGCCATCGTATCCGCCAATTGCCGCGCGCTCAGAAAATCGCTTACGGTCTTATTACCCCACCTCACCGGACACCACCGCCACCATGCCCAGCGCGAGGCTGCGGCGTTGCACGTTGCGCAGTCCGGCGCTCGCCATCGCCTCTGCCATCTCTCGTGCGCTCAGGAACTCGCCTACGGATTCGGGCAGATACGAGTACGCCTCGCTGTCGCCTGCCAGCGCCGCGCCCA
Organism: Chloroflexota bacterium; assembly: GCA_009838595.1. Taxonomy (GTDB): domain Bacteria; phylum Chloroflexota; class Dehalococcoidia; order Lucifugimonadales; family JADFKI01; genus Bin90. Next base: position 1,708 of record VXRI01000306.1, read on the forward strand.
ATATCGGCGCGACCTTGCGGAAGCACCAGGGCAGTGCGCGACTTCGCAAGCCCTTGCCTTCCATGCGCACGATTTCCAGCACCACCACGCGGCCGCCGGGCTGCACCACCCGCGCCATCTCGCCTATCGCGCGCGGCACATCAATGAAGTTGCGCACGCCGAAGCCCACTGTTACGCACACGAAGCCGTTATCTGCGAACGGAAGCGCGTGCGCGTCTCCCACAGTGAAGGTCGTGTTCGCGTGTAGCCCTTGCCGCCGCGCCTTCACCTTCGCGAGCGCGAGCATCTCCGGGGTGAAATCCAGCCCGACGACATGCTTGATGCTCGGTTTTCGCGCCAAGTCAAACGCGAAATCGCCCGTGCCGCAAGCCACATCGAGCGCCGTGCCATCCAGCCCGGAGCCGCACGCGATGTTCGCCGCGAGCCGCCGCCAAGCGTAGTGCATCCCGCCCGTCATCACGGTGTTCAGCAGGTCGTATCGCCGCGATATTCGCCCGAACATTCGGCTCACATATCTCGACCGCTCCTCGCCGCGCAGCCTAGCCACTAGCCGCGCTCCCTATCCGACGGCATACCCGCTGACCTACTCAAAGACATGCTTGTTGATACCGACAGGCTTGACCGCGCTGCACGGATTTCTTGCGATTTATCGCCTTCGCCCACCGCGCCGCCTTCGCGCAGCGCCTTGATTGCGAGCGGCAGTTCGGGCAGAAGGTCGCTCGCAACCATGCCCGTGTCACCCAGCCGGTCGCGCACCCTTTCGCCGGCGAGACCGTGCAGATACACACCCAGAACAGCCGCGTCTTCCGCCGATATACCCTGCGACACAAGCCCCGCGATGCTGCCCGCAAGCACATCGCCCGTTCCCGCAGTAGCAAGCCCCGCGTTGGCGAACGGCGACAGCATCGCGCGCCCGTCCGGAAACGCTGCGACCGTGTGCGCGCCCTTCAGCACTACGATTTTGTTCCACAGCGCGGCGGATTCCAACGCGATGCCGATGCGGTCGGATTGCACCTGCGCTGTGTTCATTCCCGTCAGCCGCGCCATCTCGCCCGGATGCGGCGTCAATATCGCCCGCTGCGGGAATCGATCCCACCATCGCTGCGCTCTCGCCAGCGTGTTCAACCCGTCGGCGTCGATTACCATAGGTGGCAGCGTGTCGGCGGTGATTCCCATAGCATCCGTATATTCAGTCCCGGATGGACACAGCACGGCATCGATGAATCGCCGCATATTCGCCGCTTGTCCCATGCCGCATCCCAATAGCATGCTGCTGTATCCGGGCAGATCCGAGAGCACCGCCGCAGCTGAGAGCGGCGACACCACACCGGGCGCTGATTCCGCCAGCGGCAAGTATGTCGGCTCGGTAGCCCTTCCCGCCACTGATGCCTGTATGGACGCGGGCAGGGCGATGGTAACCAGTCCGCTGCCCGTGCGTGTCGCCGCGCTGCCCGCGAGGTATGCCGCGCCGATGTAATTCTGCGACCCTGCCACGACCATCGTCTTGCCGAAGCTGCCCTTGTGCGCGTCAGTCGGGCGTGATGGCAGCAGCGGGCGCATATTATCGGCAGTTATCAGCGACAGCGGCACATCGTCGTCCAGGCCGGCGGGCAGCCCGATTTCCACCACATTGAGTGTGCCGACCAGCGCTGCCGCATCGTAGGCGTAATGCCCGACTTTCGGGTATCCCATCGCCAGCGTAATGTCCACGGTGGGACAGGCGGGATCGGCGGCGCCACTGTCCGCGTCCACGCCGCTCGGCATATCTATCGCGATGGTCATCATATCAGGACGGCGCGCTTTGACTTCGACAATCAGCAGCAGGATGTCGCGCACCGTGCCTTCGAGCGGCCGGACGCGCCCAATGCCCAACACCGCGTCCACGACCACATGCGCCGTGTTCAGCAGCCGCCGCAATTGCGCCAACTCTGCGTCTTGGGACGCCGCAATCACGGGAATGCCCAGAGCGTTCACGATGTCCAGATTAGGATCAGGCGCGCGCCTATCGCGGCAGATATACGCGCAAACCTTCGCCCCCCATCGGTGCAGATGCCGCGCGACGACAAGCCCATCGCCGCCATTGTTGCCCGGCCCAACCAGCACGACGACCGGCACGCCCACCAAAGGCGCCCGCGCCCGTCGAACAGCGCGCGCCGATTCCAGCCCGGCGCGCTCCATAAGCGAGTCCTTGCTGACGCCGGCAATTTCCGAGCGGTCTTCAATGCGCCGCATCTCATCGGCGGTTACGATTTTCATGATATAGTTTCACGCGTCATTTCTGCGGTAGTTGGAATCCACTTGGTTGCAAGGAATTGCATAGATTTCGGATTCCTCACTTCGTTCGGAATGACATTAGGAAAGACTATTCCACGAGCGACTTCAGCAACGCCCGTGTCCTTGATACGGACGCCTCCGCGTCGTCGCCCACCGGGAATACATTGGCGATGAATTCGGTTGCGCCGGCGTCCGCGAATGCGCGTATTTGTTGCGCGACTGATGCCTCGTCGCCCACGACTGCGACTTCCGACGGTCCCTCTACATCTTCGACATCCAGGATACGACGATAGTTGACCAGCGTGCCGTACCGCTCGAATAGTGAGGCTGCCTGCGCTCTGCCGGCAGATTCGTCATCGGTTACGGCGACGGGCAGCCCTACGGATACGCGCGGGCTTGGACGCCCTGCTTCCGACGCAGCGGCGTTTATGCGCGGCGTCACATGCGATTCGATTGCCTTGACGCCCGCCATCCAGGTGATAGTGCCGTCGGCGACCGCGCCGCCCAGCCGCAGCATTCGCGGCGCGAGCGCGGAAATCATCACCGACACCGGCATGCCGTCCGGCACATCCAGCGTCGCATGCACATTGTAGAAATCGCCCTCGAAGTCAACCTTGCCTTCGTCTATGAGTGGGCGCAGCACGGCGAGATACTCTTCGACATGCTTCGCCGGCCGGTCATAGGACAGCCCCAGCACATTCTCGATACCCGGCTTGTGCGAGGGGCCAATGCCAAGCGTCAGGCGTCCACTTGCGGCAATCTGTGTGGTGATTGCCTGCTGCGCCAGCATCGTCGGATGGCGCGGATAAGTCGGCACGACTCCCGTTCCCAGCGCGATGCGCTCGGTCTGCGCGCCCACGAGGGCAAGCGCGGTCAACGCGTCGGGACCTCGCGCCGAAATGTGCGGCAGCCAGAAGCTATCGAATCCGTCTTCCTCTGCCTGAACACCTTGCGCGATTATCTCGTCCAGCCTGATTTTGTCGGTGGCAGACGCTCCGACGAATAGTCCGACTTTCATGTTTTGTCCTCCGTAGTTTTCAGTTGATCAGTCAGTCTAGCGGCGCGGCACGAGGTTGCCGCGCTTGCTTTCGCCGATGACGGATGCCACCGCGAACTCGCGGGAGTGCGACAGGGATAAGGCGATGTCCGTCAGGCCTATACGCTCTGCGCGCACCGTCGCCGTACCATGCAGCTTTATGTGCGGCGCTTGTCCGCGACCGCGCACGACCTCGATGTCTCGCCAATGGACGCCGCGCACGCCCGTGCCTAGCAGCTTCATGACCGCTTCCTTCGCGGCGAATCGGCTCGCCAACTGCGGCGCGCGCCCACGACAGTACGCCGCCTCCGCATCCGTGTATATCCGCCGCAAAAAGCGTTCGCCGTACTGCGCGTACACGCGCTTCACGCGCTCAATCTCGATTATGTCAACGCCTGTAACGAGCATAAGTAGTCAGTCAGGTTCTTGCCCGATTTATATTCTGTCCATTCGGTCTATCCATGTAAGTTAATGCGTCCGTTCGATGATGTCCGGTATCAGCGCTTCCCAGCCGATTGCCATAATGTGCGCGCCCTGACACATCGGGCGGATGTCGCGGATGATTTCCGACGTGATGTTGGAGCTCTCACGGCGGCGCGCACTTGCAGATTCGGCGGCGTTGTCCATCCTGTCGATGATGGAATCCGGCACGCTTATCCCCGGCACATTCGTGTTGAAGTTCCGCGCCATATTACCCGACTTCAGCATAATACAGCCCGCGATGATCGGCACGCCGTAGCCTTCTACTCGCCGCATGAACCGCTCAAAATCGCCCGCGTCATACACGGCTTGCGTCTGAAAGAACGCCGCTCCCGCCGCAATCTTCTCTTCCATACGCCCGATTTCGCGGTCGAGGTCGTCCGCGCCCGGGTTCACCACCGCGCCAACGAACAGTTCCGGCGAGCCGCGCAGGTCCGCGCCGGACATATCCTTGCCGTTGCGCAGCCCCGCGAGCGCTCGCAGCAGGGCAGTAGAGTCTATGTCGAACACCGGCTTGGCATCCGGATGGTCGCCGCCGCCCGGATGATCGCCGGTCATCGTAACGATATTGAGCACACCGAGCGCCGCCGCCGCGAGCGTGTCCGCCTGCAGCGCGATGCGATTGCGGTCGCGGCAGGTCATCTGCAATATCGGCTCAAGCCCTTTGTCAAGCAGCAGCCGAGCCGCCGCGATAGGCGACATGCTCATGCGCGCCGTGTGCGAATCCGTTAGGTTGAACGCGTCCACCGAGCCGCTCAACGACTCCGCGCGCTCCAGCATCGGCGCGACATTCGTCCCCTTGGGCGGGTTCAACTCCGTCGTAATTGCGAATCGCCCCGATTGCAGCGATTCGGCAAGCAAATTAGCCATTCCAAAATCCCATCCTGTCTATCTTGTGCATCCATGTAAGTCAGTGCGATGTAAGATACGGAAGTTTAGGTTAACATGTGGGTATTCCGCATGAAAGGGCAGGACACACATGAATGATTCGCAGGCAGTGAAGGGCGCGCTCGTGGGCGTGCGCATTCTGGACTTCTCACGGATTTGGGCGGGACCGCACGCCACCAAGCTGCTCGCGGACATGGGCGCGGAAGTCATCAAGGTCGAGGCGATTCGCGCGTGGGACCCGCACCGCATGATTGTCGGCTCGGGCAATCTGCCGGACGGCGAGCGCGGCGACGATCCGTGGAATCGCAGCGGCTGGTTCAACACGCTGCACATGAGCAAGTACGGCATAACCGCGGAAATGCGCCATCCGAAGGGCAAGGCTATCATCGAGGATCTGGTGAGCGTCAGCGATGTGGTCATCGAGAACTTCCGCGCGGGGCTGATGGAACGGCGCGGGCTTGGCTACGAAGTGATGCGCTCGATTCGTCCGGACATCATCATGGTGTCGATGCCCGCTTTCGGCAGCGTGGGACCTTGGAAAGACTTCATACAGTACGGCATCGGACAAGAGCAGCTCGGCGGCATCGCATCCATGAATGGCTATCGTGGCGAAGAAGCGCCCGTGAAGTCCGGCGTGAACTTCGGCGACCCGATAAGCGGCGCGCATGCGGCAGGAGCTGTGCTGTCCGCGCTATGGCGGCGGCGGCGCACTGGCGAAGGCTGCTTCATAGATGTGTCGCAACTGGAATCGGCGATAATGACCATCGGCGAGCATCTGCTCGGCTATCAGATGACCGGGCGGCGCGCGGAAAATCGTGGCAATCGCCATCCTGTTTACGCGCCGCATGGCGCGTACCGTTGCAGTGGCGAGGACGCATGGGTAACCATCGTGATTGCGGATGACGCTGAATGGGCGAGATTGTGCGCCGTGATGGGTAAGCCGCAGTTGGCGGAGCATCCGGATTACGCCGATGTGCTGTCACGCCGGCGCAACCACGACGCTCTTGACGCGCTATTATCCGAATGGACGCGCGATAAGTCTGCCACCGATGCTACGCAGATATTGCAGGGTGCCGGTGTATCCGCTGCACCCGTTATGACGGGCGAGATGATATTCAACGACCCGCACTATCAGGAGCGCGAACTGCTGGAGTTCGTGGAACATCCGTCGTGCGGGCCATACTTCATGCCCGGCGCGGCGTGGAAGATGTCCGCCACGCCGCCCGGCGTCCGCTGGCACGCCCCACGCCTGGGCGAACACAACGCCCAAATCTTCGGCGAACTGCTAGGCATGGCGCCGGACGCGATTGCTGAACTGGAAGCGGAGGGCGTGAGCGGTACAGCGCCGCAAGCAAGCTAACAAGATAACACGATGGACAGGACATAGAGGATAATTCTATCCTGCACATCCTATCCATTCGGTTGAATGATTCGTGGGAACTACCCCACGCGCTCGAATATCGTCGCCACGCCTTGCCCGCCGCCTACGCACATCGTCACCAGGCCGAGTTCCTGGTCGCGCAAGCCGATTTCTTCCATCAGTTTGACGGTCATTATCGCGCCTGTCGCGCCGACCGGGTGCCCTAGACTAATGCCGCTGCCGTTGACATTCGTCTTGTCGATGTCCATGTCGAGCTCGCGCATGCAGTAGAGCGCCTGCGCCGCAAACGCCTCGTTCAGTTCGATGAGGTCAATGTCGCCGATATTCATGCCTGACTTGTCCAGCGCCTTACGGACGGCTGGCACCGGTCCCGTGCCCATAATCGCCGGCTCGACGCCCGCGACGCCGCGCGTGTGCCAGCGCAGCTTGGGCTGTATGCCGAGCTCCGCAGCCTTCGCCGCCGACATGATGACCACCGCAGCCGCACCGTCGTTGATGCTGCTTGCATTGCCCGCCGTAACGCTGCCGTCCCGCTTGAATACCGGCCGCAGTGTGGACAGCCGATCTAGCGTGGTGTCGGCGCGCGGTCCTTCGTCCTGCGACACAACGACAGGGTCGCCCCTGCGCTGCGGCACGCTGACATCGATGAGCTGCTCTTTGAACCGTCCGCCTTCGATTGCGGCGACGGCGCGCTGGTGGCTCATCAATGCCAATTCGTCCTGCGCCTCGCGGCTGACCTCGAAGCGTTCCGCGACATTCTCCGCCGTAACGCCCATGTGGTAGCGGTTGACAGGGCAGCCTAGCCCTTCTGTCAGGCCGTCGCGCATCGTGGCGTCGCCCATACGCAAGCCGTCGAATCGCGCCTCATAGCCGAGAAGGAATGGAGACTGGCTCATGTTCTCCGTGCCGCCCGCGACCGCGATGTCCACTTCGCCGGTGCGTACGAGTTGCGCCGCCATGTTAATGGCTTCCAGCCCGGACGAACACTGCCGATTGACCGCGATGGTCGGCGTTTCCTGAGGGATGCCCGATTTCAGCGTAGCGAGCCGCGCAGCGTACCCGGCTTCGGTCGCCTGAAGCGCGTTGCCCAGCACAACCTCTTCGACCTGATCCGGACGAATGCCCGCGCGTTCCATCGCCGCCTTAATAGCCTCCGCGCCAAGATCCGGCGCCGCCACATCCTTAAAAGCGCCGCCAAACCGCCCCACTGGCGTCCGAGCTCCACTAACAATTACCGCATCTTGTAGTTCCATGTCATATCTCCTGCTCTTGCACTGTTTCGTTCAATCCTATCGCGTTTACCCAATCAAGAAGGCTGGTCAACAAGCATAGTGTCTAATGTAACCGTGAGAATAGATTCCAGCTCCAACTTTTCCGCGGCGCCCAGAACCTCCAAGCCGACTATGTGCCCATGTTCGTCGAAGTCCGGCGCCGTAACGCCCGTTCCAATATCCCTTGCGTCCACAGGCATAGAACCCTTCGTAAGCAGGATATAGAG
>VXRI01000238.1 GCA_009838595.1 Chloroflexota bacterium
GCCCATAACATCGCTACACTTCCCCATGATAAAGACGAATTCATAAATCCCGTTTCCCGCCGTATCTGTCATTCTCCCTGCGCGGAAATCCGGAACTCGTTGTTTGCGAACCTGACCCCGATTTGAGATTTCGAGCGAAGCTAGAAATGACAGGGATAAATCGCATTTGTGAAATCGTCTCACACTAACCTCAATATGACACGCACACGATTTTCCATTATGATAGTTGTGAGTTGCCGAGCGTTCCTACGGCGATTCGCGGCGAATTAGGTAATTTCGCCGTCATTTCTTTTTCTTGAGGAGAGGCTGTTGCAGCAAGTTGAAACCGCGCGAGGAATCGCCCAACTGATTGTGGACAATGTTAAGCGTGTGATTATCGGCAAGGATCAGGCGATCGAGTTGGGCGTCATCGCGCTTATGTGCGAAGGGCACGCGCTGATAGAAGACGTGCCGGGCGTGGGCAAAACTATGCTGGCACGAAGCATCGCCCGGTCAGCCGGATGCTCATTCAAGCGCATACAGTTCACGCCGGACCTGCTGCCTACCGATGTTACGGGCGTGTCCATCTTCAATCAGCGCAGCGGCGAGTTTGAGTTCCGGCAGGGACCGATCATCGCTCAGATTGTGCTTGCGGACGAGATCAACCGCGCAACGCCGAAAACGCAGTCCTCGACGCTCGAAGCGATGGAAGAACGGCAGGTAACCGTCGAAGGCGTAACGCACACCGTACCCTCGCCGTTCATGGTAATGGCGACGCAGAACCCCATCGAATACGAAGGCACATTCCCGCTGCCAGAGGCGCAGCTCGACCGCTTTTTCGTGATGATTACGCTCGGATACCCGTCCATCGAAGAGGAAATCGCAGTCATCAACGGGCAGCAGGTCGGGCATCCGATCGAGTCACTGCAGGCGGTTGCGTCCGCAGAAGAGATACGGCAAATGCAGCGTGCCGCCCGCGATGTATATGTGGACGATCTCATCAAACAGTACATCGTAACCATCATATCCGCCACGCGAGACCACGCGGACATCGCGCTCGGCGCATCTCCGCGCGGATCTCTGTTCCTATTCAGGGGCGCGCAGGCTTTGGCGCTCATACGCGGCAGAGACTATGTGCTGCCTGACGATGTGAAAGAGCTCATCGTGCCCATAATGAGACATAGGATTATCGTGTCCGCTGCGGCACGAATGCGCGGCGTCGATCCCGGCAACGTCATGAACGAAATCGCAGACAGCATACCCGTTCCCGGCGCGCAGGCGCAGGGTTGGTTCAGGAGCTGACATCATCTACGAAGCAAAGGCTTACCTGCTGAGGCGGTTCTATCTCATTGTTACGCTTTGCGCCGCGACTGTCGTCACCGGCGCTGCCACCGGCTTTGGGCTATTCTACCGCCTATTCTACATTCTCGGGCTGACGCTGATTTTCGGCTATGTCTGGAACTACATCAGCCTGCAGTCGCTCGAAGTGAGCGTGGACAGGCGTTCGCGGCGGGTCCGAGTGGGCGACGACATCGAAGAGCGCCTGACTGTCCGCAACCTGAGCACGATGCCAAAGCCGACATTGGAAGTGGAAGATATGACCGACCTGCCGGGCTATTCCAGCGGCATGGCGGTCAGTTTGCCCACAAAGGGCTTCCGCTCGTGGCGCACCCAATTGCCCGCGCGAAGGCGCGGCGTCTATACGCTCGGTCCGGTGCGCGTGTCCAATACGGACGCATTCGGTATATTCCGGCGCGAGCGGTTCTTCTGTGACACAGAGCAGCTCATCGTATATCCGCGCACGCACTACATACCCGAGTTCGCCATACCCGCGGCGGACTTGTCCGGCGACAGTTCCACACGGCGGCGCTCGCACGACCTTACGCCGCATGCGTCAAGCGTGCGCGAGTACGCCTTCGGCGACAGCATCAGCCGCGTCCACTGGGGCAGCACGGCGAAGTTGGGCAAGCTGATGTCCAAAGAGTTCGACCTTGGGCAGTCTAGCGATGTCTGGGTGCTGGTTGACCTGCACCGCGATGTGCAAGCAGGCGAGCTAGATGAAAGCACGGATGAGTACGCCGTGTCCATCGGCGCATCGCTGAGCCGCAAGTATCTCGAAGCAGGGCTGCCCGTCGGCTTAATTGCGCAGGGCGACCAGCGATACTTCCTGCCCGCGGATACGGGCGCCGGACAGTTCGACCGCATCCTAGAGTTCCTCGCGCTGAGCAAGTCCGAAGGCAGTATCGCGCTCGAATCGCTGCTTGCGCAGGAAGAGCATCTTTGGGGCTACCACAGCTCGCTTGTCGTCATTACGCCGTCGAACAGGCCTGACTGGGTTACCGCGCTGCGCGAGCTTATGCGGCGGCGGGTGCGCGTGGCTGTTGTCCTGCTGAACGGCACATCGTTCGATGGCTTCTTCAACACGACCGATGTGATACCGCACCTGTACTTGGCGGGCATACCGCCGTATCTGGTGAGCAAGGGCGACGAAATTCCCGTGGCGCTGAGTCGCGTGTTCACAAGCACGGAATTGGAGCAGGCGCAAGAATTGGCGGCGACGGAGGTTCGCGTATGAGCAGCGAAGCCATCACTTCGGTATTGCCGCCGCGCCACACCGAGGTAGAGCAACAGCGCCATAGACTGCTACAAATCTACGACAGGTTTCACCCGGTACAAGGCTGGGCAAGCTTCGCAATCTTGCTGCTCGCGCTGATGATAATAGGCATGTCGGTGCAGGACGGCGCGTGGGTGCCGGTGCCGCAACTGCAATCGCTGCTCATCATATCCGCGATAACGGGGCTGGGACTCGCCAAAGTGCGCGTGCCGGCGATATTGATGCATCCGGTTGGGTTGGCAATCGGCGCAGTGCTGGTAATCTGGCGCGCGATGGAACTCTCCGATGAAAGCACGATACTCGCAGCGCTGCCCGAGATGTGGGGCAGGCTCACTGTCTGGTACGAAGCGGCAACGAACGACGGCATATCCACCGACCTGCTGCCATTTACACTGGCGCTGTTAGCGATGGCGTGGTGCATCGGGTATTTCAGTTCGTTCTTCGTCTTCCGCGCAACCAACGCCTGGGTGATGGTGGTTCTAGGCGGCGTATCTATCCTCACCAACCTGAGCTTCCTGCCGCCAAGCCTCAACTTCGCGTCAAAATTTTTCATATTCACGCTGCTGGCGATGCTGCTTATCGTTAGGTTGAACGATGTGCAGAACGAACAGCGCTGGCGGCTGCGCGGCATTCGCTTCGAAATGGTAAACAGCTGGCTTACGATGCACTCGGCGGTATGGTTCGCGCTGCTCGTGATGGTGCTTGCCGCGATGCTGCCGCTCAAGGTCTATGTGTCGCGCGATCTGGCGAACTGGTGGAATACCGCGCGCTCTCCGATTTCAAGCTTTGAGGAAGATGTGGCGCGGCTGCTGGCTGGCATACCGTCGCGCAAGAATGTGCCGGGCAGGTTCTTCGGCACGACGCTGCCGTTCATCGGCTCCATATCCTTCGGCGGCGAACCTGTCTTCTGGGCGAACTCGGAGTACCCTTCATATTGGCTGTCTAATACATATAGCGAATACACATCGCAGGGCTGGAAGGCGGGCGAGACGACCAAGATTGAAGTTGGACCGGAGACGGTCGCGCCACCGCGCGCGGAATGGCTGCGGCGTGAAGAGGTGGAACAGACGGTGCAACTCGCCTTCGACAGCGACAGTTTCCTCGCCTGAGGCAATTTGGACTGGCTCAGCCACGATGCCGTAGTCGAGACGCTGCGACCAAAGAGTTTCGCTATTGACCTGCACAATCCGGAGTCTGACGCCAATCTGCCGGATGACATACAGGAAGTCGCGCAGGCTATCCGCGATGCGGGCGAGCCGCCGCAGCGATTCGCGGAGTCGTACATCTCTCGGATATTGCCGGATGACCTCGTGCTGAACAGCGTCGGATTCGCGGAGGATGAGCACAGCAGCGATGGCGGCATGGTGCTGCAGACCTTGAACATCGAGCGTAAGGCGTCCGCAATACCGGAGATAGTTTCGTGGCGATTCGCCGAACGCCAGCCGGAAAATCACCCGTATGCGATGGTGTCTTATGTCTCAGTTGCGACCGAAGACGAACTGCGAGAAGCGAGCACGGACTACTCCGCGTTCATTACAGACCACTACTTGCAGCTGCCGCAATCGTTGCCGCAGCGCGTCGTGGGCAAGGCGGAAGAGTTAACAGCAGGCGCGACCAATCCGTACGACAAGGCTGCCGCGATTTCCGAATATTTGCGCGGCGAGACATTTACATATTCGCAGGACATCGAAGCGCCGCCGCGAGACGCGGACGGTGTGGACTTCTTCTTGTTCAAGACACAGACCGGATACAGCGACTACTTCGCGTCGTCGATGGTCGTGATGCTGCGCGCGGTGAATGTGCCGGCGCGCCTTGCCGCCGGTTACGCGCCGGGTGAGTTCGACCCAGAAAATAACGTGCGCGTGGTGCGCGACTTCGACAGCCACGGCTGGGTGCAGGTGTTCTTTCCCGAGTACGGCTGGATTGACTTCGAGCCGACACCTCGCTGGCCAGAGCATGAGCGGCAGTTTGTCTCGCAGCAGAGCGCAATCGAAGGGATTACGGGAAGCAGCGGCACGGACGGCATCTCAGACCCGTCCGAGTTCCTCGACCCGTTCGACGACATAGGAGCGCCGGGATTGGGAATCATAGACGGCGGCGCGACATTCGGCAGCGATTTCCTAGCGAACATCGATGTTGTCGCCATTGGCATACGAACGGGCATATTCGTTGGCGCGGCAGCCGCAGTCTGGCTGGTGCTGTATATGATATGGAATCTAGGTCTGCGCGGATTGTCCACGGTCGAAAGAGCATACACGCGCATGAATAGGCTAGGCACACTGGCAGGCTTACGACGCAGAGCATACCAGACTCCTAACGAATACGCGACGATGGTGGCTCACGCGCTCGGCGAATCCGGCGCGGGCGCACAGAACATCGGTCGCGAGTTTGCGGCGCTACGCTACACAAGCGGCGCACGACCGGACACCACCGATAATAACGATGGCAGCAGCGATGGGGACGAGATGGAGCAGGCATGGCGGAGCATTCGCGGCGCACTAGTATCGCGTGCTTTCAAGCGCCTGCTGCCAGGAGGAAATCAAGGATGACGACTACTTACTATGACATATTCGAAACACCGGCGGGCTGGATGGGCTTGGTCGCGTCCGATAAGGGCTTGCAGCGAAGCACACTCCCACAAGCGTTCCCCGAAGATTGCATTGACCAGTTGGGCAGCGCGATAACGGATGCGACGCCATCGCCAACGCACTTCGAGGGCATCAAGAAAAAGCTCTCCCGCTACTTCTCCGGCGAAGAGGTCAGTTTCGCGGACGAGCCCATCGATGTGGACGACGCATCGCCATTCCACCAAGCCGCATGGCACGCTTGCCGCACAATCCCCAAAGGTGAGACGCGCACTTACAAGTGGTTGGCGGAACAAGCAGGCAATGCGCTTGCGCCAAGAGCCGCCGGCCAAGCGATGGCGCGAAACCGTCTCGCCATCATCATCCCCTGCCACCGCGTAATCGCAAGTGATGGCAGCCTACGCGGCTTCGGCAAAGGCAGAGAGCGATTGGACTTGAAACAGCGCTTGCTGAACTTGGAAGGCTGACGACTACGCGGCAAATCTTGCTGTCGAGTGGTAAGTGGGCTACTAGAAACTCCCTTACCCTATGTGGGAAGGGAGTTGAGGAACCCGTATTTGCCGCGCTCGGTCATTGCTATGCTTCCATAAGGCGCGCTTCGCCGGCGGTGCCTAGCGCTTCGGTATTCAGACGCGCTATGAGTTCGTCGTTGGCGTGAACGCGGACGGCTGTCCAGTCCATTTCTACGATGTGTCCTGCGGTCTCGATTTCGAGCGTTACCTCGCACTCGCCTTGGTAGTCCATCAGGATGCTGCTCAAGATTTGCAGCATTCGCCTGTCGTGTTCGGGTTCGCCTTCGGTCAGGCGCAGCAGCAAGCGTTTTCCGGCTTCGGCAGGCGTTGGTGTACTTGCTTCGACGGGTCGGGAAGGAAGGACGCTTGCGCCATCGCTCGTGTCATTGTCGTTTTGCGGCGTGTATCCGTTGATCCCGTTCGTTTTATTCGTGCCATCCGTCTTGCCTGTCTCATTGGACGGCGCAGGCTCATCCCAAGGTGGAGTATCGTCTGACTCACTGCTGGGCGCACTTTCGCTGTATGTGCCGTTAGTCTCCGATACGGTAGGGTTGGCGAGCTGGGCACTCGGTGTGCCTTCCGGCAAATCGATGGTCGTGGCGTCGTGTGCAGGCGGCAAGTCTTGCGGAAGTGAAGTCGCGCCATTTGCCGCCGACGATTGTGCCTCTGATTCGTCATTGTCGCGCGATTCGGTCTCGCCGGCTGTTGTATCTGCCGGTGCGCCGTAGTCCGATGTGCGATATGCAAATGCGCCGTTGCCATTCGTGCCGATATTCCTTGCGTTGTTGACCGTGCTTTCATTCGCCGACATACCGTTAGTTGACACGCCGTTGCCGTTCGCCTCGCCGACAGGTGTACCATTCACGGGAGCGACATCGTTTGCAGTACCGTTCTCGGCGATGTCGTTGTTCGCTGCGCCGTTCTTGGCGACGCCTTCACTTTCTGCGCCATTGACAGCTGAGGCGGCGGTTTCGGACAGCACGATTTCGTGTGCCTCGGAGCAACTTACGCTGATGTTGTCGTCGCGGTGGCGCACGTTGCCGGTTACCGTAACCAGCTTGCCATCTTTCCAGAGATGGTCGGTGTCCTTCAGTTCATCTTCCCAGACGAACACTTCCTGCTCGCCGTCAAGCAGAGACAGCGACACAATGGCGAATGGCTGTCCTTTGCGTGTCTCGCGGCGGTTCACTCCGGACACTATGCCCGTTACTTTCACGCGCCTGCCCGCCGCACTGGATTTCAGGTCTTCGATCGCTACGATGTCGCTTGCTCCGGCTCTTTGTGTAAGCACTTGGAACAGCGCGCTGTTCGATGTGGACACGCCGAGCAACTCTCGTTCCCATTGGCTTTTCTCCATATCGGTTGTATGGCGATTGGGAATGTCTATGCTGGCGAGTTCGGCGGGCATCGAGGTGCCCATCATGTCGAACATCGACGCCTGCTGGGAATTGCGCATGCCCGCTTCACTCTTCGACAGCGAAATAATGCGGTCTAGCATCTCGTCCATTCCCGTGCGGTCGCCAAACTCGTCGAGAGCGCCGGCGCGGATTAGGCTTTCGAGCGCCTTCTTGCCCACGCGACCTAGATCGGCAGACTGACAAAAGTCTTCTATCGAGGAAAACGCGCCAACTTCCTTGCGGTCGGCGACCAGCGGTGAAACCGCGCCTCCGCCCACGCCCTTCACTGCGGACAAACCCCAGCGAATTGCGTAGTTGCCGTCCGTGTCGGTATCAATGGAGTAGTTGACTTCGCTCTTGTTGACGCTGGGCGGCAGCACCGAGACGCCCATTCGGCGACATTCCGCGACTACGGACGCTATCTTGTCGGAGCTATCTTTGGACGAGTTGAGCAGCGCAGCCATATATTCGATGGGGAAGTTCGCTTTGAGATAGGCAGTCCAATATGAAATTAGCCCGTAGCTGACGCTGTGCGCCTTATTGAAGGCGTACCCGGCGAACGGCTCAATGAGCGCGAAAATCTCTTCCGCCATCGCCTGCGTGTAGCCTTGTTCGAGCGCGCCCTTCAGGAAATTTTGCTTTTCCTCCGCCATAATCTCGGGGATTTTCTTGCCCATCGCCTTGCGCACAATGTCCGCCTGCCCAAGCGAATATCCGGCGAATGTGCGCGCGATTTGCAGCACCTGGTCCTGATAGACGATGACGCCGTATGTCTCTTCCAAGATGTCCTTCAGCGCCGGATGTGGATAGTGCGGCACGGCGCGGCCATGCTTGGAATCGATAAAGGTGGATATGTGGTCCATTGGACCGGGGCGATATAGTGCAATCATGGCGGCTACATCGCTCAGCGCACTGGGCTTTAACTCCTTGATGTAGCGTGTCATGCCGTCGCCTTCCAATTGGAAAACGCCGACTGTCTCGCCTCTGGAAAGTAAATCGAATGTCGCTCCGTCGTTGAGCGGTATCTCGGTTAGCGCGAAATTGATGCCCCTAGTCTCTGCGATGAGGTCGCGAGCGTTTGCGAGAATGGTCAGGTTGGTGAGACCGAGGAAGTCCATTTTCAGCAGACCAAGGTCGGCGCAAGGATCCATGGAATACTGCGTAACTGCGACGCCGCTGCCGTCGTCTGCGCTGCGAGCCGGACGCTGCAGCGGCACGATTTCGTCAAGCGGCTCTTGCGAGATTAGCACCGCGGCGGCGTGCGTTCCTGCGTGGCGCGTCAAGCCTTCCAAGCCCATTGCGGTGTCCACTATCTTGGCGACATCATCGTCTGTGTCGTATTTTTCCTTCAGCTCCGCGCTCTGCTCTAGCGCGTCTTTCAGTGTGATATTGAGTCGGTTGGGGATAAGTTTCGCCACGCGGTCGCCGTCGCTGTATGGCATTGCGAGCGCGCGAGCGACATCGCGAACGCCGCCCTTCGCGCCGAATGTCCCGAAGGTGATTATCTGCGCCACATGCTCTTTGCCATACTTTTCAACGACATAGTTGATGACCTCTTCGCGGCGGTCGTCCTGGAAGTCCATGTCGATGTCTGGCATTTCCTTGCGCTCGACATTCAGGAAACGCTCGAATACGAGCCGGTACGGGAGCGGGTTGACATCGGTCACGCCGAGGCAATACAGCACAAGGCTTGCTGCCGCGCTGCCCCGCACGGCAAAGAATATGTCGCGCTGGTGCACGAACTTGGCGATGTCCCAGACGACGAGGAAGTAGTCCGGAAACTGCGTCTGCCGGATGACTTCGAGTTCGTAGGCGAGGCGTTCGCGCTCTGCTTCGCCGGCGTTGGGAATGCGCGCTGCCAAACCTTCGTAGCATATCTTCGCCAAGTACTCGTCGGCGGTCAGCCCGTCCGGCACGGGGTATTCGGGCAGGCGCATCTGTGAGAAGTCCAAGTTCAGATTGCACATCTCGGCGATGCACTGCGTGTTGGAAATGGCGTCCGGCAGTTCCTTAAATAGCTCCGCCATTTCTTCTGGGCTGCGCAGGTAATACGAATTTTCGGACATACGCAGACGCCCTGCGACTGAGACATTCGTGTTCCTCTGGATGCAGATTAGAATGTCCTTCAGCGGCCCGTAATATAT
>VXRI01000363.1:0-8251 GCA_009838595.1 Chloroflexota bacterium
AATGCAGACACCTCAGACCATTCCAAACCTAGCCCTTAGCTAATTCTCACGAATGTCTTACCTTCAAGAGTCATCTGCACGGCTTTGACTTTCCGCTCATCATTCATTTGTGATACCTACTGTTGAATTGCCGCCGTATTTTCGCTGTCATTCCGAACAGAGTGAGAAATCCAAAATCTGCGCCAAACACAGACGCAAAAACTTCAGATTCTTCACTCCGCTGCGCTTCGTTCAGAATGACAGGGGGACAAATGGCTGACTGCTGATTGCTAACCGCTAGTCGGCAGCCATCACCGCCTCTATCTTGTCCTCCGCCTTCCGTGCCTCCGGTATCACATACTTGCCGAACATTTCGATGGAGCTCATCACCTTTTCGTGCGGAATGGTCTCAGTCTGCATAATCATCAGCACCTGATCGACGCCAATTTCCTCGTACATTCGGATGGCGCGCAGGCAACTTTCCGGGTCGCCTGCGATGATTACGCCCCTGTCTGCAAGCACATTCGCGTCCAGTGCTGCGAGGGCAGCGCGTGCGGCGCCGGGACCGGAGTCTAGCGATATGCCCACTTCAGACGCTAGTTCCTTGTGCTCTTCGTCGGACTGCCGCAGCCAGCGGCCGAAGTCCGCTTGCAGATGGTCCGGCACGCCGCCCCAGTCTTGCAGCAGCTGCTCATACGCGCCGATGCGCCCTTGGATGTACGGCTTGTCAGGACCGAAGAAGGTCTTCATCGACTCGGCAGCGAGTTCCTTCGCATACTGGTCGTCGCTGTCGCAGAACCCATGTACGTTATTGCCCCAGAAGTTCGTCACGAACGCGCCTGCAGGCTCGGAGTCCTTGAGCGCATCGCGGTAGATATTCACCTTGTCCTTGAGCACTTCCACGGCGTACGACGCGGACGACAGCACGCCGATGCCTTTCTGTGCGGCGAGCCGGAAGCTGTCCTCGGATGTGCATGCGAGGTACATTCGCGGGTGCGGCTTTTGGAATGTCTTTGGCAGCACGCGGCGCGAAGGCACATTCCAGAACTTGCCCTCGTACTCGAATTCGTCAGACTGCCATATCTTGGGTAGCATGGATAGGGACTCGCTCCACATATCGCGAGTGTCGCGCGGGTCCACGCCAAGACCCATCTGCTCGTAAGCGTTGGAGCGCCCAGTGCCGAACTCAACGCGCCCGTCGGTGAGCTGGTCCACCATTGCCACACGCTCCGCGATGCGGACCGGGTGCGCGTGCGGCAGGATGGACACGCCAAAACCGATGCGAATCTGCTTCGTAATCTGGCTGAGCGCGCCGAAAAGCACTTCTGGGCAGGGCGAGCCGGAGAAGCCGGTCAGGAAGTGATGCTCAACGAACCAGAGCGCATCGAAACCCACCTGGTCGGCGAGTTCGCACTGCTCCAGAGTTTCCTTGTACAGGTTGTTCCAGTCGATTTCGGTTCCAGAGAAGGGACGCTGCGTCTCATATAGCAATCCGAACTGCATGCGGTTGACTCCTTTCGGCTGAAGGCATTTCTGCCCAGTGAATTATGGGTTAGTAATGGGTTAGTAATAGGTGATTAGGATGTTTCAGCGATTGGTTGCTTCGGCCAGGTGTGCATCAGGTATATTGTGGCGACCATTGATTAAGTGCGGCTACGGTGTTGATGCGCGAATTATACTTGCAATCGGCAGTAAGGTAAAACGGGCGGTCGTGAGGCCTGGTTGGTCTGCCGGTGCTGGGGTAGGCGATGGTCAAGCATGATGGGTATGTATGCGGTACATTCGCGCCATACCGGGCTTTTCCCCTGATGAGGAAGGGACCGCTTAACGACGCAATTACGGTTGTTCAACTATATCCTTAATGGAAAAGCCCTTTGGGGGAATTGAAAGCCGCAATGCTCCACCGTGTGCGCTTGCATTATCCCCAAAAGGGCTAGACCATGTGCTATACTGCGCGCAAAGTTCAAAGGTGTGCCTTTGGGGTTTCCAGTCAATTTTCTTACGCTTTCAAATCCGCTACATTAGTAAAGTCCGCGAGGAGGGCATTATGGTCGTTGAGACAACGCAGGCAGTCGAACAGATAGCACACCTCATGCGCCGCGCCGGATTTGGCGCAACGCGAGACGAACTGGACGCGCTAGAAGCGCAGGGCTACGACGCAGTCGTAGCAGAGCTAATTAACCCGAGCGACACTTCCGCGATGCCAGACGACATCATCAGACGCTACCATCACGAGCAGTCAGGGATGATGGGGCAGATTAACCCCGGCGCCTACTGGCTGTACAAGATGATTTCCACGAAGGCGCCGCTCGTCGAAAAGATGGCGCTCTTCTGGCATTCCGTCTTCGCTACCGGCTACCCGAAAATCACGCAGGGAAAGGTGCTCAGCGACCAGATCCGCATGTTCCGCAGGTACGGCATGAGCAACTTCAAGACGCTGCTCATCGAGCTGTCGCGCGACCCTGCGATGATTGTCTGGCTGGACAACCACGACAATCACAAGGGCGCCATCAACGAGAATTACGGCCGCGAGCTGCTCGAGCTGTTCAGCATGGGCGTGGGCAACTACTCGGAGGAAGACATCAAGGAAGCATCGCGCGCCTTCACCGGCTGGACGCTGGGCAACACCGAGTATATGGCGTTGCGCGGCGAGCGCGATTCCATCTGGCCATACGGCAGAATCGCGTGGCACTTCGAATATAAGCCCGAAGACCACGACGAAGGCGAAAAGACATTCCTCGGGCAGACGGGCAACTTCAACGGCGAAGACATCATCGACATTATCTGCCAGCAAGAGGCGACGGCGCGCTTCATCTCGCGCCATTTGTACGATTTCTTTGTGGCGGAAGAGCCGCCCGTACCGGCATGGCCCTACTCGCAGCCGCGCGACGAAGCCGCCATTCAGACGCTGATGGATCCATACTTCGACAGCGGCTACGAAATCTCCGCAATGCTGGAGACGCTGTTCACATCGGACTTCTTCAAGAACGACGAGGGCATCCGCTTCATCCGCGTCAAGAGTCCCGCGGAACTGGTCGCAAGCACGCTGCGGCTGACGGGCGAGTTCGCCAACAGGCCACGCCGTGAGATATTAGATCGCGCGATGCAAATGAACTACATGGGGCAGACGCTCAACAATCCTCCCAGTGTTGAGGGTTGGCACCAGGGCATGGAGTGGATCGACACCGGAACGCTTGTCGAGCGGCTAAACTTCGCCACTGCGCAGCTCGGCGATGTGAACAAACCGGGCGTCAGGACGATGATAAGCCGTGTCGCGTCCGAAAGCGACGGCGTTATATCGTCGGCGCGGCTGGTGGACACATGTCTTGACGCGATGGGCGTGGTCGCCGTCTCCGACGACACGCGCGAGGCGCTCGAGACATTCGCAGCCAAGCGAGGAGACCTGTCGGTGGACGCGGACAATGTGAGCGATGCCGCAGAAGAGCACATAGCGCAGATGTTCCAGATGATCGGCGCGTGCCACGAATTCCAGCGCGCATAGAAGTTGGTCAGCCTATCAGTATTTCAGTAGGTCAGTGAAGCGGCATCTCGTCTCTCAATTTGGAGGCGAGATGCAGCACCGCAAGGCGTAAGCAATATGACGCAGACACTCGCGCGCCCAACGCACACTGCGGCAGAATCCGAACCCTTCGTCATGAAGTTCAAGCCGCTCACCCACATGGACGACGACATGATTGCCGAGTTCAGCGCGCTCAACGACGGCCTACGCATCGAGCGCACCGCAAAGGGTGAAATCGTACTTATGCCGCCAACACATGGGGACACAGGAAGCAAAAACGCAAGAATCAATACACGACTAGGTATCTGGTCTGAACACAATGACATAGGTGATTACTACGACTCTTCTACAGGGTTCAAATTGCCAAACGGCGCGCTGCGCTCTCCTGACGCTTCTTGGGTTCTGAAATCTCGATTGGACGCTCTGACACAGGAAGAACGAAGCGGATACATATCCTTGTGCCCGGACTTCGTTGTCGAACTGCGCTCTACATCCGACAGCATCAGTGCGCTCCAAGCCAAGATGCAGGAATATATGGACAACGGCGCGCGGCTTGGATGGCTTATTGATACATTATCAACGCCTCCGCGTGTTCATGTCTATCGGCCGGGCACGGAAGTTGAGATTTTGGACGAGCCAACCGAGATTTCCGGCGCTCCCGAATTGCCGGGCTTTGTGCTGAATATGACGCGCATTTGGGAGGCGTCTTTGAAGTGAAGTGGGCGCAATTGCGTCAGATTTGGCATTGCCCCAATCCTAACCTTCCACACATGAAGGGGAAGGAAGCGTATTGAGACTACATTAAACAGCGCTGAACGACGAGGTGCTACGATGACTACTGCACAGAAGACAGACTTCCTGAAATACAGCCATTCCATCGGGCTTTCGACTATGGAAGGGCGTGGATTCTACTATCCGGTGGACACCACCTTCGATGGCGGCGGCAAGGTCTATACGGTGAGCCGGTCGCTCGATGGCGACAATCGCGGCTTGCGCGTTACCATATATGACGCCGATAGCAACTACTACACGACATTCGGGCAGTATGGCGAGGGCGACGGCGAGTTTGTCTGGCCCACGGCGATTGCGCGAGACAGCGCGGGAAATACATATGTAGCCTGCGAGTACCTCAACCGAATCGCCTGCTTCGACTCGGCGGGCAATCCGCTGCCTAGTTGGGGCGCCGCCGGTTCTTCAGACGGCGAATTGGACGGACCCTCCGGGCTGGCGGTTGATGCGGACGACAATATCTATGTCGTTGACCACCATAACAACCGCGTACAGAAGTTCACCGCCGGTGGGCAGTTTCTGCGTAGCTTCGGCTCGCAAGGCGACGGCGACGGGCAGTTGAACCTGCCATGGGGCATCGCCATCGACGGGGCGGGCGACATTTACATCGCGGACTGGCGCAACGACCGTGTGCAGAAGTTCTCCGCAGACGGCGAGTTCATCGCAGTTTTCGGCGAAGCCGGGCGCGGCGACGGTCAGTTCCACAGGCCTGCCAGCGTGTCCGTGGACGGCGACGGCAACATCTATGTCGCGGATTGGGGCAATGAGCGCGTGCAGGTGCTCGACAGCGAAGGCAATTTTGTACAGTGCATCCGAGGCGAAGCAACGGACTCGAAGTGGGCGGACGCCTTCCTTGCAATAAACATCGAAGAGGCGGCGGCGCGCGCGGGCGCGAACTTGGAACCGGACATCGAGTTCTTCAACGACGACCCGCACGAGGAATCTTCACATATCGAGAAGTTCTTCTGGGCGCCTACTTCCATTAAGCTGGACGGCGAAGGGCGTGTGTTTGTTACAGAGAGCAATCGGCATCGGGTGCAGATTTTTGCGCGGGCGTAGTGGATGATGTTCTCGGTGGGTTGGTGTGATATGTGATGATGGTGTGTGGGGCGCTGCTCCCTGCCTAGCTATGCCAGACTAGCCACCCCTCAGGGAGAGCAAGGCTTTCGGTTATTCTTGTCATTTCGAGCGCAGATAGAAACCTGAAAGCGCTGACTGTGGCAAACCTTGTTTCTTTGCCTAGATATTAGACCCTTCACTCCGTTCAGGGTGACTACCCAAAGACCCTCCCGGGAGAGGGGACTTATTGGCAAGGGATGGAAGGTAGGGGATTCAATCGATACGGCGGTATGCGGTATAATTGGGTCCGTAGGGTGTAGGATATTAGCGGATCAGGAGCAACCATCACACAAGCATCAGACTCTATTCTAAAAGTCATCCCTCTCGGCGGGCTGGGTGAAATCGGCCAGAATATGTTGGCGCTGGAGTACGATGACGATATTGTCGTCATCGACTGCGGCTTGCTTTTCCCTGAGGAGAATATGCCGGGCGTTGATCTCGGCATTCCTGACATAACTTACCTTGTCGAAAATTGGGACAAGGTGCGTGCCATACTCATCACGCACGGACACGAAGACCACATCGGTGGCTTGCCCTTCGTGCTTCCCGAGTTGGATGTCCCCATCTATGCTTCGCGGTTTGCGCACGGACTGATTTCTGCTAAGTTGCGCGAGCGCGGTCTCCTCCGAGAATCCCAGCTGAATGTGGTCGAACCGCACTCGCCCTTCACGCTGGGCTGCTTCCTCATCGAGTTCTTCCGCGTATCCCACTCCATACCGGACTCTTTTGGCATCGCCGTTACCACGCCCATCGGCACTGTCATCCACACCGGCGATTTCAAGATAGACCACACGCCTGCGCTCGGTCCGCCTATGGACCTCGCCGCCATCGCGCGGCTGGCGGGAGACGAGGGCGCATTGCTGCTGTGCTCGGATTCTACATACGCCGATTTGCGAGGATTCACCGAGTCCGAACAGGTCGTTGGCGATGCGCTCGAGCAGATTATCGCGGACGCGCCGGACAGGGTGATTGTCGCCACATTCGCATCGCTCATATCACGAATACAGCAGGTCATAGACGCAGCCATGCGACACAACCGCAAAGTTACGGTCGTCGGGCGCAGCATGAGCAACAATGTCAAGATGGCTACGAACATGGGCTACCTTGACGCGCCGCCTGATACGCTAGTCTCGTTGAACGAAGCGCGGCGGCTGCCCAACGACCGTGTGATAATCATGGCGACAGGCAGCCAGGGCGAACCAACATCGGCGCTCGTACGCATCGCCAATGGCGCGCACCGCGACATCGCGGTCGAACCGGGCGATACGGTGGTCATTTCGGCATCGCCTATACCCGGCAACGAATTGACGGTCGCCAAGACCATCGACAACCTGTTCCGGCAAGGCGCGAATGTCATCTACAGCAGGACCGACACGGTGCATGTGCATGGGCACGCCAGCCAAGAAGAGCTGAAGACGATGCTCAGCATAGTTAATCCGCGCTTCTTCATGCCTGTACAAGGCGAATACCGGCATCTGATGGCGCACGCAGCTATCGCGCGCTCTATGGGTATTCCGGACGAGAGCATATTCGTGCTCGATGACGGCGATGTTCTCGCGCTAACTTCGGATGAAGGCGTGGTCGTGGATAAGGTTGTCGCCGGCTCCGTGTTCGTCGATGGGCGGACATTTCGGGATATGAACAGCAGCGTATTCGCAGAACGGCGGCGGCTTGCCAGGGACGGCGTTGTGGTTGTGTCTGCCACTATAAGCGCGAGCACCGGCGAAGTTCTGACCGATCCGGAAATCGCGGCATACGGCTATGTAGAGATGAACGAAAGATTAGAACTTTTCAAAAAAACATCAAAAGTGGTACTGACCCTACTAGAAGATATGGGCGCGTCTGCCTTAACTTTAGACAAGGCAAGAAATAGGGTCAGGGATTCAATCTCCAAATTTTTACACAAAGAAACCGGCAGGCGCCCTACCGTTCTCACAGTCATCGACTACATCTAGGACTGCATCGCTTTCCGAGAGCAACGCATTTGTATCGGTTGCCGCATTTACGCCAAGTCTGACCCGATTGCCCTGATATATTCTCTCGTCTTATCAGGTGAGGTCAGAAAAATCTATGGCAAAAAGCATCACCAACGCGCCTGACAAACCTCGCGGCATTCCATCCAAACTACTGCGCCTGTTAGCGAAGGTTACTTGGTACGAACTGCTCGCACTCCCGTTCATCGCCGTTTCCGTAATCATATTCTGGTACAGAGACGACATAAAGGCGATATTCTGGTCGGCACTGGACGATGTCACAAGGCTACTAGGGTTCGGCGCGGTGCCATTAGGATTATGGATAGGCGCATTCGGCGCGGCTCTGGCATTCAAACCCCGCCTATTCCGCCATTTCAGATACTGGCTTGCGTCTGCAATGCTCGTCGTTCTAACTTTCGGCGTATTGTCCCTATTCAAGCCTATGACCGGCATTCTCGCATGGTTCACGCTGAGTGGCTATGTGTCGTTAGGTGGTCTGGTCGGAGAAACCATCGCAGGGGATTTTCTATGGCAGCGTATCCTGCGGCTCGGCGGCTTAGCGCTCGCAATTGCGTTCATCCTTTGGCCAGCATTCGCGGTCGTGCTCGCTGTAACATTCGGCAGGTCGCTCACATTCGCGCTGATTGCGCTCTCGCTCACGGCAAGAAGCGTAGCGAGCAGGTTCAAGCGCAAACCGCGTGAGCGGGAAGAAGGACTCGAAGGAAAAGTGGATTACGCCGAGTTAGACAATGAAGCGGCATATTCCGGCTACGGGGCAAGTTACAGTGAGTTGGGGAACTCATTAGACCACTCCTCACGGCCTCACTCCACGTTCTCAGAGGCGATTGCCTCCGTGGACGACGATGGCGCG
>VXRI01000363.1:8261-9138 GCA_009838595.1 Chloroflexota bacterium
TGCCAACACAGCAGACGGCATCGTGCTCGCAGATGCGGACAAATTCGACCGCGAACACGCGAACGGGTACGTCAATGGCTACACTAACGGACACGACCTCGCCGATTTCGATTCAGCTAACGACAGCCTAGTTGACGAAATAAACAGCATAGTGTACGCCGCAGATGTTGATGACGATTTCGTTGGAGGCATCCAAGACATCGAAAACCTGAATAGCAAGCCGTCTGAAATAGAGGAAGAAGACGAAGAGCGCACGAGTTATGCAGTGCGGTTGTTGGGCAAGAATCGCGCGGATTGGGATAAGCCGTCGACAGAGCTACTCGAAGGCGTGCAAGAGCGCGGCATTCCCGAAGACCGGATACGCGAGACGGCAGAGACCATCCGGCAGGCGCTAGCGGACTACGACATTGAGGTGGAAATCGGCAGCATCAAGTATGGGCCTACCGTTACAATGTACGGCATTATCCCGGGCTGGAATCGGAAATACCAGAATGTAAAGATGGAGGACGAACTCGGCAACCCGATTAGAGACCACAATGGCAAGCAGATTACAAAGCGCCAGGAAGTGAAGACGCGCGTCAGTGTGCAGAAGATACTGGCGCGAGAAAAAGACTTGTCTCTCGCGCTGCGCACCCCCAGCCTTCGCATCGAAACGCCCGTGATGGGCAAGGCGCAGGTCGGTATAGAAATCCCCAATGACGACCCTGCGCCAGTAACTTTGCGCGCGATTATGGAAAGCCCTGAGTATCGGAAGCTGCGCAAGGACGCCGACCTGCCGGTTGCGCTGGGCAAGGGCACCGGCGGCGAGAACATAGCGCTCGACCTTGCCAAGATGCCGCACTTGCTCATCGCCGGCGCGACCGGCGCAGGCAAAAGC
>VXRI01000362.1 GCA_009838595.1 Chloroflexota bacterium
CTTTGGAAGACGGCACAAGCAACACACTCCCTGTAACAGTAATTATGACGCAGCGGGATCCCTAACCCACTTACAGGACATTGGCGGACATGCGATAATGCCTAGCACACTTCACAACAAAATAGCAGGAAGGCTGAGAATGAAACTCAACAAATTCATTGAGCAGTGCTTGGAGGACTATCGCAGACGTGTGTACGGTGCTGTCGGACCCTTGTCGGAAGAGGAGATGCACTGGCGACCGGACGCGGAATCGAATTGTATAGCGTTCCTCATTTGGCATTCGGCGCGCGTCGAGGATAGGCTCATCAACGTGTTCGCGCGAGGCACGGACGAGGTGTGGCTGCGGGATGGGTGGAGCGCGAAGACCGGCATCTCGGAAGGCGACCACGGTGTCAATTACACGCTTGATCAGGTCGCAGCATTCCCGGTAATCACCAAAGATCAACTTCAGGAATACTTCGATTCGGTACGCGAAGGTACGCTGGAATATCTGCGCGGCCTGAGCGACGACAACTTCGACGAAGTGCCGCTTGACAGGTCGCCATTCCCAGAGAATCCGGCATCGGTTCGGTATTTCAGCGGGCGCAACGTGGGCAGCATTATGCGGCAGCTAATCGGCGAACAAGACCAGCATCTCGGACAGGTGTCGTTTGTGCGCGGCTTGAAGCGCGGCTTTGGCAAGTAGCGGTTGCTGCGAAAAGGTAATAAGCGTGGCATGAATGTCGATGCGCAGAACGATGATGCCAATACGATAGCATCGCTGCCCAACTCTCGACGCCGATATATCCTGACAACCCTGCTGAAAGGCGTGTCGCGGGCGTTCTACTTGTCCATTCGCGTACTGCCCACCGGCATGCGCGAGCCGGTCGCAGTAGCATACTTGCTCGCCCGTGCCGCCGACACGATCTCGGATACGCCTACGCTTTCGCATGCACAGAGATTGGCGCATTTATGCGAGTTTAGGAAGGCCACACAAGGACAAGCTTCTGCGGTGAGACTGCCTTGTTCGCTTGCTGAAATTCAGCCGAGTGCCGGTGAGCGTGAACTGCTGCAAGCGCTGCCTGAAGTCTTGTCGCTGTTAGATTCTATAGTGGCGGATGATGCTAAGCTCGTGCGAGCCGTGGTACTGACGCTAACTCGCGGGATGCGATTTGACTTGACAACATTCAGCCGCATCGATCGCGAGACGACCGTTGCACTGAATTCGACCGAGCAGCTTGACGAATACTGCAACCTCGTCGCCGGCTGCGTAGGCGAATTCTTCACGGACCTGGCAATCTCACACACGCCGGCGCTGGCGCATTGGGACGCGCATGAGATGCGTTCGCTGGGTGTGCGATTCGGCAAGGCGTTGCAGATGACGAACATCCTGCGCGATCTGCCGCGCGACCTGCGAAATGGCCGATGTTATATTCCGAAATCCGCGTTGGATAGCACCGGACTGACGCCTGTTTAATAACTAGACCCCGTGCACGGCTTAAACTCGCGTCATGCGTTTATCTGGGGAATACGCATGACGCTCGACCACTTTGACGCGGCGGAGCGATATATAATTGCAATACCCCGCCGGAATTTACGGTTCAGACTTGCCGCGCTATGGCCCGTGCTCATCGGGTTGCAGACGCTTGCCGCGCTTGCCGAATGCGACAATTGGTTGGATCCGCACACGCGCGTCAAAGTATCGCGCCGCGCCGTGTATGGTACAATCGCGCTATCCTTACTGTGCGGGCGGTCTAACGGGCTGTTGCGCGTATGGTTGAGGCGCATTAGGGCGCGTGTGGAGCGGAAGATTGGATTGTAAGGAATAGCGATGCGCGGTGCCGCGCGGATACTCTACAAGATACGAATGAGTGAAGTCCAGAATCGCTAACACTCAAGTCTCTTCCCCTAGAAGAGGAAGGGACAAGAAGAAACATTAGAGAGTCGTGAGAATAACGAGGAGAAAATTTTGGCAGACGGAACGAACAGGAAAATTACGCTGAAATCTCGGCCGAGCGGCTACCCGACACCGACGGATTTTGAGATGATTGAAGAGCCGATCCCGCAGCCGGGCGAGGGCGAAGTGCTGGTGCAGGCTATTTGGCTGTCACTTGATCCTTATATGCGCGGACGGATAGGCGAAGGCGCATCCATGGCGGGACCTTTGCCGCTTGGGGAAGTGATGATTGGCGGCGTAGTCGGGCGCATTGTTAAGTCGCGCAATCCGTCGTTCAGCGCCGGTGAGATTGTCGAAGGCAACCTTGGCTGGCAGGAATATGCCACATCCAATGGCACCGACTTGCGCCGTGTTGATGCTTCGCTTGGGCCGCTGTCCACCGCGCTCAGCGTTCTCGGCATGACCGGCATGACCGCATACTTTGGCTTCCTTGATGTGTGCGAACCCAAACCGGGCGATGTTGTTGTCGTTTCCGCTGCGTCGGGCGCGGTTGGGCAGGTTGTCGGGCAGATTGCGAAGATTGCGGGCTGCTATGTCGTTGGCACGGCGGGCTCGCAGGACAAGATCGACTACATCGTAAAAGAACTTGGCTTTGATGCGGGCATCAACTACAAGACCGAGAACATCGGCGAGGCTATAGCCGCGGTCTGTCCGAACGGAATTGATGTGTATTTCGACAATGTGGGTGGACCCGTTACTGACGCCGTGATGGAAAATCTGGCGCTTCGTGCGCGCATTGCCATCTGCGGGCAGATTTCGCAGTACAATCTGTCCGAACCCGAAATGGGCCCGCGCAACATACGCATGCTGAATATACGCCAAGCCAAGATGGAGGGCTTCTTGGTGTTCCAGTTTGCCAATCGCCATGATGAAGGCAGGCAGCGTATAGCGCAGTGGATTCGAGAGGGCAAGCTGAAGTATAGAGAAGACATCGTGGAAGGCATCGAAAACGCTCCGACGGCGTTCATTGGCATGCTGCGCGGGGAGAATTTTGGCAAGATGCTGATAAAAATCTCCGACGAATAAGTCGACTGGCGCGCTAGATAGCCATACCCAATTACAAGTGCAAAGGACACGCCCATGCGAACTATCGACGCAATCGCACAGATTCTGAAGAAGGAAGGCATCGAGTATCTGAGTGCGTTTCCCACAACGCCTATCATCGAGGCGGCGGCGGACGCCGGCGTCCGCCCTATAATCTGCCGACAGGAGCGTGTTGGTGTGGGTATCGGCGACGGGTATTCGCGTGTTACGAACGGCAACCCTGCGGGCGTGTTCGCAATGCAGTATGGGCCCGGCGCAGAGAATGCTTACGCGGGTGTCGCCACCGCATTCTCCGACGCCGTGCCGATGCTACTTTTGCCACTCGGCCATCCGCGCGAGCGCGACGGCATCTACCCGCACTACAGCTCGCTGCGTAGCTACGCCTCCGTAACCAAGCAGATTGAGCAGATAAATGTGCCGGAGCGCGTTGTTGAGACAATGCGCCGCTCGTTTGCCGCGCTCAAGCGTGGGCGGCCCGGTCCCGTGATGGTGGAAGTACCCGCAGATGTCGCAACAGCAGAAGTGCCGGACAACACCGTGGACGGATATCGTCCGGTCAAGCCTGCTGTCGCGGCTGGCAATCCTACGGACATTCAGGCGGCAGCGCAAGTGCTTCTAAACGCCGAAAACCCTGTCATCCATGCTGGGCAGGGCGTGATGTACGCCGGAGCTACAGACGAACTCGTGGAATTCGCGGAGCTTACGCAGATTCCTGTGATGACGACGATGGCGGGCAAGAGCGCATTTCCGGAGAAACATCCGCTCGCACTTGGCAGCGGCTCCGGTGTGATGAATCGCGCATGCTACCAGTTCGTGAGCCGCGCGGATGTCGTCTTCGGCATCGGCACCAGCTTCACGCAGCACGGAATGACGATGAGCGTGCCGGCTGGGAAGACACTCATCCACGCCACGAACGATCCGATCGACATCGACAAGAACTATTCCATCGACCATCCGATTCTCGGCGACGCCAAGCTTGTGCTGCGGCAGTTTAGCGACGCGTGCAAAGACATTCTGGGTGGCGATCAGCGCGGCGACGGTTCTGTTTCGGAAGAAATAGCGTCCGTGCGCCAAGAGTGGCTTGACGAATGGATGCCCACGCTTACATCGAATCAGAATCCGATAACGCCCTACCGCGTCATCTGGGAATTCATGCAGAATGTCAATTCGGACGACGCCATCGTAACGCACGATTCCGGCAGCCCGCGCGACCAGATTATGCCGTTCTATCAAGCAGGCGGTCCCCGCAGTTATCTTGGCTGGGGCAAGTCTCATGGTCTCGGTACCGGTCTTGGGTTGAACATCGGCGCGAAGTTGGCGGCGCCAAACAAGTTCGTGGTGAACTTCATGGGGGACGCCGCGTTCGGCATGGTCGGCTTGGACTTCGAGACCGCCGTTCGCAGCAGCATACCTATTCTTACAGTCGTGTTTTACAACTCCACCAAGGCGGTTGAGACGGACGCGATGGAAAACTCGAACAACCATTACGGCACGCGCGACCTCGGCGGCAATTATGCCGATCTAGGACGCGACATGGGTGGCTGGTCAGAGCGAGTGGTAGATCCGACGGAGGTCGCGCCGGCGATATTGCGAGCGAAAGCGGCAACTGAGAACGGCGAGGCGGCTCTGCTGGAGTTCATCACCAACGAAGAACGCGCTTTCTCGCACCGCCGACCGTTCTAGCGTGCGCCGTGCAATACTATGTCATCGTAGTGAGACCGTCAGACGGCAGCGTACTAGCGTTGCCGTCTGACGGCGGCTGGACTGTCCCTAATTTCGCGCCGGAAAATACGGATGCACGAATTGTTGAACATATCAACGCCGAAATGCGGTGGCAGCTTGGCATTGATACATGGACGTTGAAACACGCGGCACGTGGCGTGGAAAACGGGCAGACATGGCGCATTTACGTCGCTGTCATGCGCGACCATAACGAGTTGGATGTAAACGGCGCAGAGTGGTTGACTCGAGATGATGTGTCGTCAACGCAGTTCATATTGCCAGCCGTCGGATACGAAATCGAGCGCTGGTTCGTCAGTGTCGATCATCCATCGTCACTGCGCACGGCGTGGGAGGAAATTGGCTGGCATGCCGCCGCCTGTGAATGGATTATTACACAGCTCTCGGCTCTTGGGCTTACCGCGATTTCGCCCGTCACCCAGCAGCGAGCGTGGGGATTATCCTGCACGATGATGGTCGCAACGAACGCTGGTGATGTGTATTTCAAGGCGACGCCGGAATTCATGGCGCACGAGGGCAGGGCGATGCAGTCGGTCGCCGATCGCTGCCCTGAATTGCTGTCCGCGCCTCTCGCGGTTGACGCAGATAGCGGCTGGGTGCTTATGCAGGATTACGGCGGCAAGATGCTGCACGAATGCTCAGACATCTCAGTCTGGGAAGAAGCGTTGCGTGTTTTCAGCAATGCACAGGTTGCGCAAGCAGCGCAAGCGCACATCGGATTCTGGCAAGCGCTTAACATCCCAGACCGGCGAATCGGACGCATGGTGGATATGATAGACCCGCTGATAGCCGCGTGCGAACATATGATGAGCGGCGGCGAAAACGGACTGTCAGACACCGAAATCGATGCGATGCGCTCGCTGTCGATGCCGCTGAAATTGCTGTGCGCTCGGCTCGCACAATACGCGGTACCGCACACGATGGTACACGGAGACCTTGGCGGCAACATTCTCATCCAAGAGTCGGGCTTCACCTATTTCGATTGGACGGACATCTGCGTGTCGCACCCGTTCTTCGAGATGGCGACCATATCCGGTGCGTATTTTGATGATAGAGCGCTCAAGGATAGCCCGGACGCCGAAGCCCGCCTGCGGAATGCCTACCTTGAGGCCTGGACTGAATACCTGCCGAGGGCACGGCTGATCGAGGCGCTCGAAGAGTCGAGACCGCTGGGCGCTCTGCACCAGATGATGACCTATATGTGGATACGCACGAACATCCCTCCGGACGCCCGTCCCGAACTCGATGGAGGCTTGCTGCACTGGACACGCAACTTGCTACGGCTGTGTGGCAAGTCACAGTGAGTCGGCACGCATACTTATCCTAACCGTTTAACTGCTACGCCGCCGTGCGACCGCGCTTATCCGAAACAATCTGCCCGTCTTTGACCACCAGCATCAGCTTGCGCGCGTTGGTGATATCGTCTAACGGATTGTCGGTGACAACTATCAAATCGGCGAGCTTGCCTGCTTCAATTGTTCCGAGCTTGTCGCCTACGCCGCATAGTTCTGCTGCGTTCTTCGTCGCGGCTTGAATTGTCTGCCATTCGGTGGCGCCGTCTCGCACCCAAAGGCCCATTTCTAGCAGGGCGGCTTCGCTCAATGGATGGATGTCGGAGCCTAGCGCCATTTTGACACCCGCATCTAGGGCGCGCTTGAACCACTTGGCGTGCTCTTCGCTGGCGGCGTCCGCCCGGCGCTGTAAGTCGGGGGCAATCTGTCGTTGTTCAAGCCATTCACGTTCTATGTCGCAAGTTGCCTGCTCATTCGTCAAGTGCGAGATTGCGAGCGTTGGCACATACCACACACCGCTGCTTTGAAACAGATCTATGCACTCGTCATCTTGGATGTAGCCGTGCTCGATGGTGTGCGCTCCCAGCCGTATCGCAGCTTTCACGGTATCCGGATTTGTCGCGTGCGCCATCACATTGAACTCGCGAAGGTGACATATTGCAAATGCGGCTTCCAGTTCTTCCTGCAGCAGGAATGAATGTTTGTGCAGGTCCCACGGCGGGCCCATTATGCCGCCGGACATGTTGAGCTTGATGTGGTCAACGCCGCTCTTGATGCCCTCGCGGATGGCGTGGACGAAGCCGTATGGCCCGTCGCACTCGCGCGCTACGCCGGATGTCAAGAAGTGCCCGCCGGTCGTAGTCAGAAAATAGCCGCTTGCGAACACTCGTGGCCCGACTATCTTGCCGCTGTCGAATACGCGCCGCCACGCCACATCCATGTAGCTCGCCGCACCGGCACAGCGCACGCTGGTAACACCGCCGTCCGTCAGTGCGCGGGAAAGCTGCGCGCCAAAGTTCGCCGTCTGCTGCGCAAGCGTGATGCCCGGCGGCAGGGGATATTCCGGGTGGATGTGTACATCCCACAAGCCGGGCAGCAGATATGCGCCGCCCAGTTCGAG
Organism: Chloroflexota bacterium; assembly: GCA_009838595.1. Classification (GTDB taxonomy): domain Bacteria; phylum Chloroflexota; class Dehalococcoidia; order Lucifugimonadales; family JADFKI01; genus Bin90. Next base: position 7,133 of record VXRI01000362.1, read on the forward strand.
AACGCGCGCATCACGAAAATTGGGCGACTTGCCGGAGTCCAGGACTTCCGCGATTAGTCCATCTTCGACAACAACGCTGCCATTCAATATCGGCACGGGCGAATTGCCGTCGATGATGTTGACGCCAGTGAGGACGAGGCGCTTCCTGCTAGTCAATGTACCAGCTCCCGTCGAAAATGCGGTCGAATGCAAAGCCCCAGGGCGGGCGCAGGAAGCCCAGTGCGCGGACGTCTTCCAACCAGAAGCCGTATGGCGAACTACGCGAATATGCGCCGCCGCCCACGACCTTGCTTATTCGCAGCAAAATGGATTCTGCGAGTTCTGCCACTGCTTCTTTGCACAGCAGACTGCTGCGACTCGCGGCGCCACTGCCGGACTCCACATCGCGCAACACACCCTCGTACGCTTGCTGAACTAGCCACGCCTCCATTTCTACGCGTGACCACTCGACTTGCTCGAACGGGCGCATCAAGCCGCGCTTGGATTGCACTTGCTGTCGCGCCGCATCGACCGCCGACTCCACAACGCCCACGATGACCGAGGTGAACAGATGCCCGGCAGGTCTTCCAGCCATCTCACGCGCTCGCTGTCGTGCGCCATTATCGGGCCAGGCGGCGCGTATGGCTGGCATATCGTTGAAGTCCATCGCGTGGCTTTGCGTGGCAGTCATTCCCACGCCATCCCATGCGCGCGTCAGTGTCGCGCCTGCCGAGCCGTCCCAAGGGACATTCCGCATATCCATGTAGAACACATCGGGCGCGGATTCGCCTTCGGGCACGGCTTGCGTGATCATGAACGAAGTCATTCCCGAGCCGCTGCCGAAGTGCTTCTGCCCGCTAATGAGGTACTGACCGTCCGCGTCCGCGGGTGTTGCTATTGCACGGCTCTTTGAAGGATCGCCACCGCTGCCAGGCTCGGATATAATTGTGCCCCACCAACAGCCGGCGAGTGCCGTCTCGAAAACCGCCCTGCGCTGCTTCTCCCACGCACCCGTGTAGGGTTGCGGCGCTTTGGGCACTTCTAGCCAGCCGCCAAGCACAGCAGGATGCATCGATGCGACGAGCGAGACACTAGGATCGCCCTTCGCCAGAATGCGCAGCATCTCGCACAGCGGCCGAGTGAACTCTTCGACGCCACCGTTGATGCCGCCCACTTCCGGCGGCGCACCTGTAAGATGGAAGCCGGCGTCCATCAGCGCGTCGAAATCCGTTTTTTCGAGTGCGCGGCGCTGTTGCCGCTGGGAGCGCTCTGACGCAAACCGCGCTGACAGTTCTTTCACATTCTCGACGACTTCTTCAACGCGCTTGGCGGTTGCCTGCATTGTGGCTCCTCATCGTGTTGGGCAAATGGGGATACTGCGAAATTACGGCAGAACTGGCGAAGTCATACGCGATACTACGCCTAGTCCACCAGAGTGCGTTCCATGTTCGCAGTCGGGAAGATTGCGAGCACCCTGGCTGGCGCGCCGGAGCGGTTCACGAAGCCGTGCCGGACGCCCGGCGGTGCCAGCACCGTTTGTCCTTCGGTCACGGTTATCACATCATCGCCGAGAATTGCGTCCATCTCGCCTTGCAAGATGACCATCGCTTCTTCGGTTGGGTGAATGTGCGTAGGCACCACGCCGTTCACGCCAACGAGCACATCGCCCACGCTGGTGGACTCCGAACCCTTGTCGCCGTCCACCAGCGCATATCGCTCGACGCCGGGGCTTAGCTCGTCAGAGTCTTCCCTGTTCAGAATGGGCATGGCTGCTCCTTGAATGTGCTGCTTTGCGGTTGAATGGTGTTGTGGGATGGGCTTGATTGATTGGAGCGGGAGACGGGATTTGAACCCGCGACATTCTGCTTGGGAAGCAGATGCTCTACCCCTGAGCTACTCCCGCTTACTCCCAATTTTATCAGGCAGATTGCATTTCTGTCTATCCTGCGAATTGCGTCAAAATAGAGGTTACCGAACCGGTTATCGTTGCATCAAAAGTC
>VXRI01000124.1:0-2779 GCA_009838595.1 Chloroflexota bacterium
AAGGGCTGACTCGCCTAGTGCCAAATTGGGGAGCAGTGGCAGAAGAATGGGACGGCGTTCACCTGAGCTTGGGCGGTCTGTTGACCACAGAGCAGAATCGGCACGAATCAATCTCAGGATGGAAGGATGGATGGGCTATGCTGGACTTCTGGCACGCTGAACAGACCTACTGGCTGCGCGCGCTGAAGACTGAAACCGAGCGGCAACCTGATTTTGAGAAAGGCATGGGTTCCCCTGAGATTGAAGGGTATCGCCCTCATAACATTGGCTGGGAAACCGGCACATTACTCACCAGCGATGAACCTTTCTGATTGAGACCGCTTTCCTGCTGCCACGGCTACTCAAGTAGTTGAGCAGTCCTTCACGCGTGTTATTCCCCGACCCAGCGCGCCCACGCTGGAGATCAGGCGTGTCAGTCAGAATGCTAAGGTTACCTTAACCTGAGGCGACGTACACCGTGATGCAATCACACGTCTTTGACAGCAATCGCACCGGCGCATTGGCGTCAACATACCCGCCCGCGTCGAAATGTGCAATCATATTACACTAGCGGCTTATTCCGTAATGTCGCAGTGGCTGTGAAACACAATCTTGCCTTTATTTGCCGCACGGTATATCCTGTTTGACGGCGTTTGACGCACTGCGTCCGCCTTGACTTTGGACTGCGACACGGCAGAAATCACACGGGAGGTGCCATATAAAATGGCCGATCTGAGCAAGTCGGTTGCCATTGTTGGAGTGGCTGAATCCGACGAGATAGGAAGAGTAGAAAAGTCCAACCTGCAGCTTCACGCCGAAGCAGCTTATAACGCCCTCGAAGACGCCGGGCTGAAAATGAGCGATGTGAACGGTCTGATGACTGCCGGTACATCGACGATTAATCTGGGCGAGTATCTCGGCGTCAACCCGACATACACCGACACGACCGCAGTCGGAGGCTCGTCGTTCATCATCCACATCGCGCACGCAGTAGCCGCCATAAACGCCGGCTACTGCGACACGGTTCTGGTTACGCACGGCGAAGCGGGCCGCAGCGCTCGTTCACGCGCAGGCGCAAATGGCTCCGACGCGGGGCCCCAGTACGAATCCCCTTACGGATTCATCGGCGCGCCTATCAACTACGCTATGGCAGCGCGCCGCTACATGCACATGTACGGCGAGCGCCGCGTACGACAGGGCATGGCAGAGGTCGCTGTCGCAACACGAAAGTGGGCGAATCTCAATCCCAAGGCATATTTTAAAGACACGCCGATGTCATTCGACGACTACCACAACTCTCGCTGGATAGCCTGGCCATTCCATCTGCCGGACTGCTGTCTGGTAACGGACGCCGGCGGCGCGTATGTCGTAACCACGCCGGAGCGCGCGCGCGACTTGCCGAAGAAGCCGGTATATGTGCTAGGCGCGGCGGAAGGACACGACCACGGCGTCCTCAGCCAGATGAAGAACCTCACCCGCACATGGGCGAAGTACTCCGGTCCGGCAGCGCTGCAAATGGCGGGCGTTACGCACGATGACATCGACCTCTCGATGATTTACGACTCGTTCACATACACCGTCCTCGCCACGCTCGAAAGCCTCGGCTACTGCGAGCCCGGCGAAGGTCCGGACTTTGTGGCAAACCAGCGCACGGCGCCCGGCGGCGATTTCGCTATGAACACCAGCGGCGGCGGTCTGTCCTACACACACTCCGGCATGTATGGCATGTTCCTGGTGCTGGAAGCGGTCAGGCAGCTGCGCGGCGAGACCGGTGAGCGCCAGCTCGACGACCCCAAGCTCTGCCTCATAAACGGCACGGGCGGCTCGCTGTCCTCGACGGGCACGGTCGTTCTCGGCATCGATTAAGTGGCAAATATGGCAAAGCCCTAATCACAGTTGTTATTAGACGATTAGGGCATACCTATTTTGAACTCACTACAACGGAGAAGATAAATGACGCAAGCATACAACAAGCCTCTGCCCACGCCGCAGGTCGAGTCTGACATGTACTGGCAGAAGGCAAAGGAACACGAACTCTGGCTGCGCTACGACAATGACGCGCAGCAGTACTACTTCTACCCGCGCGACATTTCACCGATCACTTTCTCGCGCAACACCGAGTGGCGACAAGTCAGCGGCAAGGCGACGCTCTACACCTACGCCATCGTGCACCGCCCGCCACATCCCGGCTTCGTCGATGATGTGCCATTCGTAACCGCACTGGTAGAGCTCGATGAGGGTCCCATCATGCCCACTAACATCGTGATGGAAGACCCCACGCCGGAGAAACTCGTAATCGGCATGCCCCTCGAAGTAGTCTTTGAGGACGTAACGGACGAAATCAGCCTGCCCAAGTTCAAGCCTGCATAAGTCTCAAGGCTTGGGCGGCTAGGACAGTAGTAAAAAGGGGCTGGCAATGTACATTGCCAGCCCCTTTTTGTGTTTAACGGGCATTTGGCAGTTGATGCCTATACGCTCTGGACTCCCTATGCACTCACAATGTCTTGCCAGCCTTCCGGAATTCCATATTTGTTTGGGTGAGGATGCGTTTTAGCACCATCAATGTCAGTATAATGATGCCACCTATCCACGGTATGAGTCCAATTAGCAGCCACCAAGCACTCTTGTTTATGTCATTAAGGACGCCCCGTAACGGCAAAACTCGGAAGCAAGATGGCAATGTAACATATGGCAGACAATACTACCATAGCCATAAATGCCACTCCGCCAATCACCGACATCAGGAGAAATGCCAAGAAAAAGACCACGACCATTACAATCAAGTTGGCGAGCGTAAACC
>VXRI01000124.1:2789-9102 GCA_009838595.1 Chloroflexota bacterium
CAGTATTCGCGCCGGGCCGCGCGTCCGAAGTTCGCATAGTTTTTGAAAACGACCCTCTTACATGCTTCTATAATTGTCATGAGACTAGCTTCTTGCTCTTTATGAGCGTCATTTCTCGCCATCAACGCCCTGGCACAGCATCCGCAGCATTGTGAAAGGGTAGATGCCGGTATAGTGCCCGTCGCTCCATAGGAATTGCAGGGCATACCTGCCGATTCGCAGGTAGTCCAGTGCCATGATATTGGCGTCAATGGTCGCCGGGTCGAGCAGCTTGCGATTCGTCCATTCTTCGACGCACTCCGCGCAGGCGCAGTTTATCCGCAAGTACTTCCCAGTATAGAAGCAGGTATGCCCATCTTTCCAATGAATGGTTACACCTTCCGGGCTAAGCTCCACGTTGTCGACGCCCAGTACCATCGTCATGCCAATCGCCCCTTAAACCAGAATCAGTGTCGGTAAGCCAGTCAGATTGTGCTACTGACTTACCGCTAACCAACCAACTGACTCATTACCCCTGCTTAATCAGTTTCTGCATCGAGCGAAGTTCCTGGGGTGGATCCATCTTGCTGCCGTAGTCGGCGTAGGACACTTCCGCCACATATATATCGCCCTTGGAATCAGTCGCGATGCCGTGCGGCGAGTAGAAGCGTCCCGGCTCGTCGCCGTATGTCTGCGTGCCGAGCCGCGCCAAGCGGTTGCCCTGTGTGTCATATATGCTCACACGTGGACCGAGATGAGTTCCCATCCTGTTTGGGTTGATACCGGAGAAGTATTCGCCGACATAGATTAGTTCTTGGTCGCCCTTGGTGTCCAGATACAGGCACGCCGCGCGCGACATATTTGTCCATTGCGCCTCGAACTTGCCCTCCGGGCTGAATACCTGGATGCGGTGGTTTTCGCGGTCAGCAACATAGACCCAACCGTTCTTGTCCACGCCAACATAGTGCACGATGTTGAATTGCCCGGGGTCGTTGCCCGATTCGCCCCACGAGAACAAGTGCTTGCCGTCCGGCGAATACTTGTGCACCGCCGCGTTGGTGTAGCCGTCACCCACATAGAAATCGCCGTTGCGCGGGTCAAATGCAACATGCGCAGGGGCGTTGAATGGCTTGCCGCTCATCGGCGGCGATGGCTGTCCCGGCGTGCCGATGGTCATCAGCACTTTGCCATCCGGCGTCATTTGGCGAACGGTATGATCGCCGTTGTCCACGCACCACAGATTGCCGTCAGGACCTACGGTAACTCCGTGCGGATTGTTGAAGATACCATGTCCCCAAGTCCGCTGCACATTGCCTTCCGTGTCGAACACTATCATCGGATGTGTGCCGCGATTGAATACATACACATTATCGTTGGCGTCCACATCGACGGCGGTCGCTTCCTTGTAAGTCGCGCCTTCCGGCAGATTGCCCCAGTCATCGCCCGACACTTCATAGACCCATTCGCCCGAACCAAGCAGTACCATTCGTCAATCCTCCATCGATTAAGCATCGTTACTCTTCCGTCTGCGCCAAAGCGCACTCGGTTAAAATGATGGTATCAGTCAAGCGCCCCATGCACAAGAACGGTGCTCCGTAATAAGGAATATACTCCACCGTGATTTCAATTGCGCCTTCCCCCTTGACGGGTAGGTTAGGACGGTGGGTGAGTAATTGAGGGGTATTGACTTCACAGACAGGCAGGGGCTTACCCACCTCTCCAAGTGTCCTGCGCCTTGACCGATACTACCGAGCGCATATAATACGACTAAGTCATTCGTCAACTCAGTCCATCGGTAATGCACGAATGTTATTTCAACGGACTGCTCATATTCAGTATAGATTCCAGGGCACTTGCCGCCATCCTATCGTTCCCCCTGATGAGATGCAATAAACGCCGAAATCACATAACTCATAAACGAAAGGAGCGTCTGACTATGACAACCATTGAAGCACGCTACCGCGAGATGTTTGGCAGATCGATCGATTGGTATGAGCGCGGCAAATCGCTGTTCGCAGGTGGCATTACGCACCAGACGCGCTTCACTTCGCCGTTCCCCGCGTACATCGATTATGCCGAGGGACCTTACAAGTACGATGTGGATGAAAACCAGATTATCGACTATGTGATGGGAAACGGTAGCTTGCTGATGGGGCACAGCCAGCCCGCCATCATAGAGGCGATACGCGAACAGGTCAGCAGGGGCACGCACGTCGGTGGCGCGTCAACGCACGAAGTTCGGTACGCTGAAGCGGTCAAGAGCCTCGTGCCATCCTTGGAGCGTGTACGCTTCACCGCGTCCGGAACCGAATCGACATACCTCGCGCTAAGGCTCACCCGCGCATTCACAGGGAAGACGAAGATTATCAAGTTTCACGAACACTTCCATGGCTGGCACGACTATGTTACGCCGGAATCTGGACAGGCGCTTGGCGGAGTGCCGCAGGAAGTACTGGACACAGTAATCGTCGCGCCTGTGGACATCGCGGCGGTTGACAGCATCCTGACGCAGGACGACGACATAGCCGCCGTAATAGTCGAATGCAACGGTGCGCATTACGGCACATTCCCATTGCAGAATCCGCAATTCTTGCACGACTTGCAGGAAGTGACGAAGCGGCATGGCGTACTGTTCATAATGGACGAGGTAATCACCGGATTCAGGTTGTCACCCGGCGGCGCGCAGGTACGCTGGGGACTTGAACCTGACCTCACCACGATGGCGAAGATTATCGCGGGCGGTCAGCCCGGCGCGGCAGTAGGCGGCAGAGCGGATATCATGGAATTGATGGCATTCCGCAACGACCCAAAGTGGGATAATACGGGTAGAGTGCCGCAAGGTGGCACATACAACGCGCAGCCGTTGACTGCCGCTGCCGGTGTTGCCGCGCTGAACGCTATCGCAAACGAAGGCGTCAACGCAAGAGCGGACGCTATGGCAGAGCGACTGAAAGATGGACTGAACACAGCGTTCATCCGGAACGAGGTTGCGGGACACGCGCACGGCATATCATCGATAATCCATGTAAACCTAGGCGCGGACTGCGACTGCGACCGCGGTATCTGCACAATGCCCTATCAGCAGATATACGACACGATGCCCGCCGCCGCGACACGCACATTGCGTCGCGCTATGCTGGTCAACGGCGTAGATATGATGGGTGGCAGAGCGTTCATCGTCTCATCCGCGCATGATGAGGATGTCATCGATCGCACTATCGACGCATTTTCCCAGTCGCTGAAAGACCTTCGCGCAGAAGGCGAGTTGTAAAAGAAATGGAGCGTTTATGAGCAGGTTCGACGAACAAGTTGCCATAGTAACGGGCGCAGCCACCGGCATTGGCTATGGCATCGCACGGCGGATGGCATCAGAAGGCGCGCGTCTTGTAATGGTGGACATCGACGGCGAACTCGGCGAGCAGTCGGCAAGCGAAATCTCTGCGCGTGGCGGCGACACGCGGCTGGTAATCGGAGACGTGTCCGAGCAAGCTACCGCGGACGCCGCAGTGCAAGAAGCGTTAGCCGCTTGGGGGCGTATTGACATCCTCGTGAACAACGCAGGCATTACCGGCATCGACGGCAACATCTGGGAAACAACGCTCGACGAGATGGACCGCGTGTATCGCATCAACTTGCGCGGCGTATTCGCGTTCTGCCACGCTGCAATACCCGCGATGCTCGAGCGCGACTACGGGCGAATCGTCAACATCGCGTCCATCGCCGGCAAGGAAGGCAACCCGCGCATGGTGCCCTACTCCGCGACCAAAGCAGCCGTCATAGGTCTCACAAAGTCAGTAGGTAAAGAACTCGCCAAGAGTGGCATCCGCGTCAATTGCGTTACGCCCGCCGTCGTGCACACGCGCATCCTGGACGAACTGACGCCGGAGCAGGTGCAATACATGGTAGATCGCATCCCCATCGGCCGCACCGGCGAGATTGCCGAGATTGCTGCGCTCGTTGCGTGGCTTGCGTCCGAAGAATGCTCGTTTAGCACCGGTGGCGTATTCGACATCAGCGGCGGCAGGGCGACCTACTAGCCCATCTCTCACGCCAGCATCAGAAAGATGTCACTGCACTATTCATACAAGATTCTCACACGAAAGGAACATAAAATGCCGTGGATTCGTGAAGCGGACGAGCGTCTGCACTGGGCGAATGTCATCAACATTATGTCCATCAACCCGAAGGCGATGAAAGCCGTCAGCGACTTGAACAACGCGATCACTTTCGGTGCGTCGACCCTCACTCGCACACAGGAAGAGGCGATTGCGACCGCCGTATCCGTACAGAACGAATGCCGCTTCTGAACGATGGCGCACGGAGAGTTTCTCCGTCACGAATCGGACGATCCGGAGTTGGCAAGCCATGTCATGCACGACTACCGCAACGCCGACCTCGACCCGCAGTTACGCGCCATGCTCGACTACGCCACCAAGCTAACTCGTGAGCCGACGAACATGCAGGAAGCGGATGTCCTCGCCTTGCGCGAACATGGCTTGACAGACGAACAAATTCTATCAGTCGCTCTGATCGCCTGCACCTTCAATTTCATGACGCGGCTCGCAGACGGCTTAGGCGTAGAAGTGCCGGAAGAACGCCAAGCGTATGTAGATACATGGCTGGACAGCCCTGCTCGCGACCAAGAGTGGCTTATGAAGCAGAAGTAGCGCAGGCAGGTTAATCGCCACTTGCGATGCGCGGTTGGGGCGATTCTTCCGAATGGGGTGTCTCTTCCGCTTCCCAGTCGGGGATAAGCAGACTGTCGGTCGGCTCAAGGAAGACAATGTTCAGCGCCCCGGCAAGGCTCGTCGCGATTGAGGCCCAGAGCGCGATGTCGTAGCTGCCGAAAATATCGAATATCGGACCGCCAATCCATCCGCCGAGCGCCATGCCCAGGCCCGCGCCTGCCATCTGCCAGCCGTGCGGTGCTCCGGTTGGAGCTTGCCCGTAATACTGCCGGTTGAGTATTGGGAATCCGCCGGTTTCGCCGCCGTAACCAATGCCAAATACGACTGCGAACAGATAGAACATCCAAACGTCGTGCGTCCAGAAAAGCATTAAGACCAAAATGCCCTGCAACGCAAAGAAGACGAACATTATCTTGCGCGTGCCGATGGTCTCACACATTATTGGCACGAAGACACGCGATATGACGCTGACCGCCGAAAGCGTGGACAGCACTCCCGTCGCCTGCAGGAGCGTCAGCCCTTCATTCACCGCCAGCGGCACGATGTACACCAGAATTATCGCGTGCCCAACGCAGCCGAGAAAATGAATACTGCTCATATTCCAAAACGCGGCGGTCTTGCGCATGTAGCCGCTGAACAGCCTCGTGCGCTCCGGGTCCGGCTTGCGCTTTTGAACTTCAACATCTCCCGGTCGGAATCCGTAAGGTTGAAGTCCTTTGTCGGCGGGTCTGTCTCTGAACAGACCGATGAGAAGGAACATTATCGCCGCGGAACCGACTCCAAGCGCGATAAAGGCATTCTGCCAGCCCATTCCATCTATGAGCCAGCCTACTACTAGCGCAGCAATCGCAGGGCCAATCCCCCACGACGCCATGATGAGTCCCATCCCGACACCGAGATGACGCCGGAACCAGTTCATCGCGGCAGGAATCAGAGGCACGAGGAATATAGCCTGCGCCACACCGAGCAGCACGCCGAAGTACAGATAAAGTTCCCAGATGGTGCTTATAAGTCCGGTTAGCAGCATCCCGGCTAGGAACATTGCAGTGCCGATCACCATAGCCTTGCGCGCGCCGAAGCGATCGCCAAACCAACCGGCAAAGGGAGAAGCCAAGGCAGTTACCACGCTCGAAAGCAAGTATGCGAAAGTGATGCTGCCTTGGCTCCAGTTGAATGTCTGCTCCAGCGGGTCGATAAACACGCCGAACGCCATGCGGATGGAAGTGCCAACCATCTGCATCACGGCGATGACCGTTACGATTATCCAGACATAATGAGGATAGATGACGCGCCCGTGGTTTAGTCGGGCGCGGCTTTCAGACGGTTGCGGCTGCTGTGCCATTAACTTATTCTCTAAACCTCAGATTGACCTAGTTTACCCTAATGCAATGGGCAGGCGAATAGGAAATATCGTTCCCATCCCTGCGCTTCCTGTGAAGTCGAATAAGGCAGCGTGTTCGCGGCGGCGGGCTGCCCCAGCCCGCCGGATAGTCCCGTTACAGACGCGGATGCGCCGGTCGCTGTCCTTGCAGTGGAGCTAAAGTCGAACTGCTGCGCGCCCTGCATAGACGTCTGCGAGATCCGTTCTTGGATGCGCGCGTCTGCCGCCCACGCGCCGAAGTATATCGTCAGCGCAAGGCTGATGG
>VXRI01000304.1 GCA_009838595.1 Chloroflexota bacterium
ACTGGGCAGACATCCTGGCATATGTCGCAGCCGAAGACCCAATCTCCGACCAACGGACGAAGCTCGCGCGGTATCGCGCCTCGTAGCTCGATGGTTAAGTATGAGATGCAGCGCTTGTTGTCGATGACATACGGCGCAACTATTGCGCCCGTCGGGCAGGCATCGATACACATGATGCACGAGCCGCAGTTCTTCTTCAACGGCGTGTCCGGCTGCAAGTCAATGTCTGTGATGACCTGCGCCAGAAAAACCCAAGAGCCGTGCGTTGGCGTCAGGATGTTCGTATTCTTGCCAAACCAGCCGATGCCGGCGCGTGCCGCTGCCGCGCGATCGTTCATCGGCCCATCGTCCACGAAGATGCGTGTCTTGACCTCGCGTGCCGCGATTTCTGGCAGCTTTGCGGCAAACTCCCGCAGACGCTTCTTGATGACATCGTGGTAGTCGTCGCCCCAGGCATAGCGGGCTATCTTGCCGCGCGGCTGTTCGTCCGGTGTGTCCGGCTCGCCGGTGTTGTAGCTAAGTGCGAGCGATATGACCGACTTCGCGCATTCGAGCAGCGCGCCCGGTCGGTTGGCACGGCGCACACGGTCCTCGGTGTACCATGTGAAGCCGTCCATGTGCCCGTCCCGGATGCGCTGTAAAGCTGCGGCTTCGTCGCGCGCGAATGCATCGGCAGTCGTTACGCGCACGATGTCAAAGCCACATTCGTAGCCCAGTTGCTTGATTTTATCTTCCATGCCTACTTCAGTCGCCTGCAAGCAATCATCCTTTTCAGTGAATAAATCGACGGACATATAATCGTAGGTAATGATAATAATTCACTCCGTTATATTGACCACCGTTGTTGCAGCATTATATCATCACAGTTACCATGAATCGCGGCGCTCGCGAATACAGATTCGCATGGGAAAAGAGCGGCTGCGACGATTGCACAGGCGCTGTCCTATTCCGCCTTGTTAGGAGAAGGATGATATGAGGAATTGTCCTAACGCTTTTTACACCGCGCTCTTGCAATCATATCAACGGCGCAAAAATCCTTGAATAGCCAATACTGCTTTGTTATATTCAGACAATCCATCATTATTAGGGGGCGTATCTTGGCAACACCGCGCATCAAGGAATTACGGCGGGTCTATGGATTCGATGAAGTCGCAATCGTACCCGGTGAGCTGACAATCAACCCGGAGCTGGTCAGTACCGATTTCCCGATTGACGGCATAACGCTGAAAACACCTGTGCTTGCCTCTGCGATGGACGCGGTCGGCTCCCCCAAGTTCGCAGGGAAGATGAGCGAACTTGGAGGCATGGGCGTGATGAATCTGGAAGGCGTGCAGGCACGATACGACGACCCGGATGAGATTCTCAACCAGATTGTCACCACGCCGCAGGATGAGGTAACGGGCCTGTTGCAAAAGCTCTATTCCGCTCCGATACGGCACGACCTTGTGGGTGAGCGGGTGGAAGAGATGAAAGAAAACGGCGCTGTGTGCGCCGTTTCCGTTACCCCCGCGAAAACGAAAGAACTCGCGCCGGTCGCGGCGGAGGCTGGTGCGGACATGATTGTCGTACAGTCCACCGTTACCACCGCGAGGCATATCTCCAACAGCGCGCGAGGGCTGCGTTTCCCGGAACTTTTGGAAATGCTGGACGTTCCTATGCTGGTTGGCAACTGCGTCGGCTACGACGTCGCGCTTGAGTTGATGGAAACCGGAATTCATGGTGTTCTAGTGGGCGTGGGCCCCGGCGCGGCTTGCACCACGCGTGAGGTTACGGGCGTGGGCGTGCCGCAAGTCAGCGCAACACTCGACTGCGCGGCAGCACGGGACGAATACTACGAGCGTACGGGACGCTATGTGCCGATAGTAACGGATGGCGGCATACGAACCGGCGGCGACTTGTGCAAGGCATTTGCGTGCGGCGCGGACGCAGTGATGCTCGGCACACCGCTTGCGCAGGCAGAAGAGGCGCCAGGCAAGGGCTACAACTGGGGCATGGCGAACCCGCATCCTGCACTGCCGAGAGGCACGCGAGTCAAAGTCGGCATCAACGGCAGTCTAGAAGAAATCCTGTACGGCCCCACATCGGTAACCGACGGCACGCAGAACCTGATGGGCGCGCTGCAAGTGTGCATGGGCATGATAGGCGCGCAGACAATCCAAGAAATGCATGAAGCCGAAGTCGTAGTCGCCCCGTCCATCAAGACCGAAGGCAAGCACTACCAGCTAGGACTAGATAGTTAGGCGCGATTGGAACAATCCCTTTCCGATATCAATACCTTGGGAGGCGGATATTAATACCTTGCGACTAAAGCCGACCTTCAGGCAATGGAATATCGGCAGAGACCACGCTAATCGCTGTTATCGCGCTGTCCTGCCCATCAGCACCGCCTTACAGCGATGTGGTATTACTGATTAAGTTCTGACTACAAGACAGCGCGGCAGACCAAGCAAATCATTGAGCACATAAATATCGGCGCGGGGGAATTGCTCCCGCGCCGTTTTGCGTGCGGTGTCGGACTGCTCCGGCGATATTTCGATTAGCGCACAGCCGCCGGCGTTCACTTTGGATGGCGCTTGTCGCAATAGTTGGCGTATCACTTCCATGCCGTCCTTACCGCCGTCGAGGGCTCGGCGCGGTTCGTGGCGTACTTCCGGCGACAGCCTTGCGATAAGGTCGCTTGCGATGTATGGCGGGTTCGAAACGACGATGTCAACGCTGTGCTGCAATGGCGTAAGTAAATCACCTTGCAGCAGGCAAACGCGGTCAACCAATTTGTGCTTACGGCGATTGTGTTTTGCAACCGTGAGCGCATCGGAGGATAAATCTATGCCGAATACTTGTGCATTCGGCAGGTTTGCCGCCAGCGCCATCGCAATCGCGCCGCTGCCCGTGCCGACGTCCGCAATCGTGATAGGTTCTGTGTGTAATGCTGAGGTATAGTCCAGTGCCGCGGCAACAATCAGCTCGGTCTCTTGGCGTGGTATAAGCACGGCTGAGTTTACACTCAATTCCAATCCGTAGAACTCGCGGTGCCCGGTGATGTAGGCGAGTGGTTCGCCGGACAATCTGCGATTCGTGATGGCTTGAACTCGGTCAACGGTTGAGGGTTTCAACGATTCGTTGAGTGAGGCGTAGAATTGTGCGCGGTTCCAGTTGAGGGAGTGGCGCACCAGCACTTCGGCTTCGAGATTGCTGTCGGGGATGCAGTGCTGTTTGAGCGTCGCCGCGACTTGCGCGGATACTTGTTGCACGGTGCGCGGAGTATCGCAATGCTCTTGCTGTTGCTGTTGAGGCAGGGCTGCCATCAACCGCCGAATACGAGCGCGTCCGCTTGCTCTTGCCGTATCAGCGCTTCGATGAACTCGTCTATGTCGCCGTCAAGCACCTGCTCGAGATTGTAGCTGGACAAGTTGACGCGGTGGTCGGTTACGCGGCTCTGCGGGAAGTTATATGTGCGGACGCGCTGCGACCTATCGCCGCTGCCGACTTGCGCACGCCTCGCTTCGGAGATTTCCGCGTGCTGGCGTTCGATCTCACGCGCGAGCAGCCTAGAGCGCAGGACCGCCATCGCCTTCTCGCGGTTCTTGAGCTGCGAGCGTTCGTCTTGGCAGGTCGCTACTATACCTGTTGGCACATGCGTGATGCGGACGGCGGTCTCGACCTTCTGCACATTCTGCCCACCGTGTCCGCCTGCTCGAAAAATGTCGATGTCCAAATCGTCGGGCTTGATGTCAATGTCCACTTCTTCGGCTTCGGGCAGCACCGCCACCGTCGCCGCCGATGTGTGGATGCGCCCGCTCGACTCGGTAACCGGCACGCGCTGCACACGATGCCCGCCGCTCTCGTGCTTGAGGCGGCTGTACGCGCCGCTGCCCTTCAGCTCGAAGACAATCTCCTTGATCGCGCCAAGCCCGGTCTGGTTGACATCGATGACTTCGGTCCGCCAGCCGTTGCGCTGGGCGTAGCGCGTGTACATCCGATATAGGTCGGACGCGAACAAGCCTGCCTCGTCTCCGCCTGTGCCTGCGCGGATTTCTAGGATCACGTTCTTCTCATCATTCGGATCTTTGGGGATAAGCTCAATGCGCAAGTCTGCCTCGATGCGCTCGATATTCGCCAACAAATCGGCTTCCTCTTCGCGCGCTAATCCAATCATATCCGCGTCAGACTCTTCGCGCAGCAGCAATCGAACCTCGTCGAGCTGCGTCTGGGCATCGCGGAACTCGCGCGAAAGTTCGACTATTGTGCGTATCGAGCCTTGCTCTTTAGCAAGCGTCTGAATGCGCGTGAAATCCACCGCCACCTCAGGATCCGCCATCAGGCTGTCTAGTTCATCATACCGCTGCTCGATAGCCTCAAGCCGCTCTTGCATCGTCATCTGTAAGTGCGCTCACTTGTAACTGCTGTCGTGTGCCAACTGTCAATCTTCTATCAAGTAGTATATCAGATGCAATGCTCATGACGAATAATGTCAAGATGATTTCACAAATGCGATTTATCCCTGCCATTTCGAGCGAATCGAGAAATCTCAAGTCGGGAACAGGTTCGCAGACAACGATTTTTGGACTCCCACCTACGCGGTAATGACGGATACTGCGGGCAATGGGATTTGTGAAATTGTCTTAATGTCGGAATTTCGCCTGCGACTCCGAATCACATCCTTGACCTTAACCCGCGTAGAACTTAATCTGAATATGCATGAATTAGGTTCTGTTGACATTTCATAGGTCTAGTCATTCCTGCGAAAGCAGGAATACAGTGTTTGCAACGGTGTCAATGAGACAAGAATGGCTACATTGTGAGTTTCTGGGTTCTCGTTTTCACGGGAATGCCGGAAATGTCAACATGCCCTAGCGCTATTAGCATGTTCTCCGTGTCTTTTTCCGCTCAGGAGGAAGGTTAGGATATGGACATCTGTTCAGGTTCAGGCAACAACAGCACGCGCGCGCGAAAGAGGATTAAATGAAAGTAGTCGTTGGCGGTTCATCGGGGCTGATTGGAGTGGCGCTGGTGCGAAGACTACAATCTGACGGGCACGATGTGCTACGACTTGTGCGGCACGCTCGGACTGCGCCGGACGAAGTTGAGTGGGACCCTGTCAGAGGCAGTATCGACGCCGAAGCGCTTGAAGGTGTGATAGCGGTGGTGCATTTAGGCGGGGCGAGCATCGCTGCGCAGCGATGGGATGTCGTGTACAAGCAGACGATACGCGACAGCCGCGTCAACAGCACGCGCTTGCTCAGCGAGACGCTTGCGGGTTTGCAATCTAAGCCTAGCGTGTTCCTTTGTGCATCCGCGCTCGGCTTTTACGGTGACAGGAAGGACGAAATAATTACCGAGAACATGCCGCAAGGCAGGGGATTTCTCGCTGATGTGAGCGCAGAATGGGAAGCCGCGACTGCGCCTGCTTCTGACGCGGGCATTCGCGTGTGCAACATGCGAATCGGCGTGGTGCTGAGCAAAGACGGCGACCTGCCGCGCAGGATGCTCGCTCCGTTCAAAATGGGACTTGGCGGCAAGTTGGGCAACGGCAATCAGTACATGAGCTGGGTGCATATAGATGATGTGCTGGGCGGATTCATGCACGCGCTAGACAGACCGTCGCTTGAAGGTCCGGTTAACCTGTCCGTGCCCAATGCCGTTACCAACCGCGAGTTCACCAGGGCATTGGCGCGCGCAGTGAAGCGCCCGGCTATGTTCAGAGTGCCTAAACTCGCGCTGCGCATTGCGATGGGCGAGGCGGCACAGTTCGCCACCGGATCGACGAGAATGTACCCACTGAAGCTTTCGCAAAGCGGGTATCAATTCCAGTGGGAAGACATATATCTAGCGCTGCGAGATATACTCAGCGACTAGATGCTCAACAATGGAATCCATATCGAACAGTTGCAAGCGCCGTAACTCAATCAGCGCATCCCCAGAGCGCTGAACACCAGCCGTTGGACAGACTGCACACCTGCCTCTGCGAACGTCCTTGCATCCCTAATCATGTCCGCTTGAACGGGCAACTCTTCCACATCGCGCAAAGTGGAAACGCCATACTGCGCGGCGTAATCTCGCGGGATGGCGGCAGGCAAGTTTTGCTCGGACATGACCGCGAAGTCCATCGCCCACGCCCTTGCTACTGCTTGCAAATCATAGCCGCCGCCGCCGAGCGCGAGCCACTTGCGCGCGCCGAGTGATGCCAGTTCTTGCACCGCTGCCGCGTGTCCCTGCACGGATAGCGCTAGATGCGTTATCGGGTCGCGGAAGTGCGAGTCGATGCCCAATTGCGTTACCATAACATCGGGTTGGAATCGATGCAGCAGCGGCATCGCTACCTCGCGCAGCGCCCACAAGTACACTTCGTCGGTCGTGTACGGATAGAGCGGCATATTCACGGAGTAGCCCCTGCCCCTGCCCGCGCCAATTTCCTGCGTATGCCCGGTGCCGGGGAATAGGAACGCGCCGGATTCGTGCAATGAAATGGTCATTACGGCGTCCGTGTCGTAGAACGCGTGCTGCACGCCGTCGCCGTGGTGACAGTCAATATCCACGTATGCGATTCGCAAGCCTTCCGCCAACAGCCGTTTGATGCCGATGACCGGGTCGTTGAACACGCAGAAGCCGTATGCGTACGACGGCATCGCATGGTGCAATCCGCCGGATATGCTGAATGCCGCATCCACTTCGTCCGAAAGCAGCATTTCGACCGCCGTCATCGTGGCGCCGGTGGATAGCGCGGACGCATCGTAGATGCCGCGGTACGCCGGATTGTCGCCCGGACCGAAGTTGAACCTGCGCTGCTCAACGCTCGCGTCGCCGTTGTTCAGCCGTTGCACCGCATCTACATAGTCCGCGGAGTGATACCACCGGATTTCTTCGAGCAGCGCCTCGCGTGGCGCGACGACCGACACATTCGGAGCGTCAAAGGCGTTGTAGGCTTGCAGCAATTCGTAGGTGTAGCGCAGGCGCGCCGGTTTCATCGGGTGCGTATCGCTCAGCGTGTGCCGCGAAAGTTCGTCAGCGTAAACGAATGCCGTTTTTCTCGCCATGCCTAATTCTCCACGACAGTCATTGAATCGCGCGAAAGGTCGAGGCGCATATCCGCATCCGCAATCGTGAATTGATGTCCGGACTTAGCGCTGACTTCGGCAAGTTCACGGCGCACTGCGTCTTCCCAAGCGGGGTTCAAGTGCGTGATGATTGTCTCTGGCAAGCGTCCATGAGTCGCGCGGAATTTATCCAGTTCGTCCATCAGCATATTGGGCGTCAGATGACCTGAAGCCCGCGCGCCCGCCGCATTTTCGTTGCCGAAAGTAACTTCGGTGAGAAGGGCATCCGGCGCGACATGCTCCCATGCCTTCCACAAGCCCTTGCCCGTGTCGCCGGTGTAGAATAGCCGCACACTGCCATCGTCGATCTGGAAGCCAGCCGTAGGAACCGAGTGATATACAGGCACCCCCACGACGTCATAGCCAAGCACGCGGAACGGCTGGTAGAGCTTGACCGTGTGCATCCGAAATGTCGGCGCGTCTTCACTTGGCAATGCTAGGAAATTGGGGAATAGCCTCCCGTTCATCAGCGTCTCGGTTACCGCGTCCACCGTGTCTTGTATGGCATACACATCGATGGTAACGCCTTCGTTGCGAACCGCGATGCCCAGCGGCAGCAAGTCTTTCACATGGTCGAAATGCCGGTGCGAGAGGATGATAGCGCGTATCCCGCGCAGTTCGTCGTGCGTCAAAGAGCGCGTCAGCGAGCCGGCGTCGAGCGCGAGCGCACCGTCAACCAGATAGCTCGTCATCCGCGTCCGGCGGCTTTCCACATTGTGCGCACCAAGCACCCTTAACTGCATGAGACTGCTCCTTTCGTGGTTATAGTATCCCTTCTTCCCCCTTGTTACGCCTTGATGGGAGAAGATGAGCATGGATCGCAAATCGAGCTACACGCCAACAATCTTAATCATCGAGTGCGCCTTGTAGATGCGGTTGATGTTTAGCAGCAGGGCAGTCAAGTCTTCGCAGTATCGCGCATTCACCAAGCCACCGCCATCTATGCCACGCGCGCCCGTTATCGTTTCGGCGAGCGCAATGACCTTGCCTTTGGCGTCCGCGTCATCGGCGAATACTATAATGTCTGTGTCCAGCGACCTGTCGGGTGTAAGTAGCTCTTGCGCGCTCACATTGTGAAATGCTGCCGTGTGTATGGCATCCGGCACGATTTCCTGCGCTTCCAATGCCGCTGAACCCGCTTCGACCCTGACCGCGCTTGCGATGCCCTTGCTGAATGCCAGCGGCGCGACTACGTTGATGATGAGCTTGCCGGACAGTTCGCTTGTAAGCGATTCGAGCGTTGGTTTCTGCGCCGAATACGGCACGGCGATTACGACAATGTCCGATTGCGCCGCGACATCCGAGTTCAAGCCGCCGTCTATTGAGATGGACGGCGCAATCTCGCGCACGCTGTCCGCCGCCGATTGCGCGCGCTCCGCATCCCGCGAGCCGATGAGAATGTCCTCGCCGGAAATCGCGAATCGCAGCGCTAGTCCGCGTCCCTCAGGTCCCGTGCCGCCAATAAATCCAATCATTCAATTTTGCCTTTCTGGGATTACCGTGTGTGATGCCGCGACTATTAGGCTCTGTTGACATTTGCGATATTTACGTGAAAACGGGAATCCAGAATCTCAAATGTAGCAGTTTTTGTCATGTTAACGCCGCTTGGAGGGCGCTGGATTCCTGCTTACTTATGAATGACGGGATGTAATTGTGAAATGTCAACAGAACCTAATCAATGATGCTTCTTTGGCGATACTTCTTTGGCAAGGATCTGATCTGAATGCACATTTGTGGACGATTTCGGACCATTACTTCATCCTAACCTTCCACAATCAAATGGGAATGGACTCTTCGGCGC
>VXRI01000042.1 GCA_009838595.1 Chloroflexota bacterium
ATTCCAGCCCGAAGCCTTCGGTAGCTTCGACCACATTCTCGCGGTCTTTCTCGAACTCGAACTCAGGCGTGTGGATGCCGACTATGACCAGCCCTTTGTCCGCATATTTTTCGTGCCACGCCTTTAAGAACGGCAGCGTGCGGATGCAGTTGACGCAGGTGTATGTCCAGAAGTCAACCAGCACGACCTTACCGCGCTGTTCCTCGAATGTGAACGGATCAGAGTTAATCCAACTTTCGATCCCGCGAATCTCAGGCACTGTCTTTTCGTCGCCGGTTGCAGGCGTAACGATACTGGCGTGCGCGGATGCTTGCGGTGCGGATGCTTGCGGTTCGGTGGTGGCTACGGGCTTGGATGGAATGGGCGTCGCCGTTGCAGCGGGTCTTGGCGTGTTCGCGGGAGGCAGTGTGGCGGTTGGCGCGGCTGCGGCCGGCGCGGTCGTTTGCTGCGATTGCGTGCTTTGCTGCGATTGCGTAGCGGGCGATTCGGTCGCTGTCTGCGGTTCCGGCGCAGAGCATGCGGCGAGCGCAAGCGCCGCTACGAGAAGCAGCGCGCATGCCGTCATGCCAATTTTCGTCAATCCGATGCGGGCGCTATTCCCGGCACTCTTGCGGATACTCTTCATCATTGTCGCTCCTGTCAAGCAGTATGTTCAGGCTGCTGTCTAAACGATAGCAGCAATTGATAGTAGATTGATAGCTGTAGATGATAGTTGTAGGTAATGTTGTTTGAGTACTCGTGTGTTTAGATGCTTTCGTGCTTGGAAGGGTTCTTGTGCGGGGAATTCTCGAATTTGAGACGATTTTCTACTATCGTATGGAAAACTATCTTATGGATTATAATGTGTTGCGCTGATTGTCATTGCCGTGAAGGGGCATTTGAAAGAACCTTTGAAGGTACATTGTGTTGTTCTGTGCCCTCATCCTAGCCTTCCTAGAAAAGGGGCAGGCACTCTACCGTCATTTATCTATGATGTATTCCCGATGAGAGGAAGGGATATACTCGCTTGCTACCACAGGCGGCGGGCGTGTTATCATTCTTCGCAACTCTACTATTACCATTATTGTATATGAGGGTCTCGACATGAAAGTTGGATTTATCGGCGTTGGGTATATGGGACGGCATATGGCGCGGAATATCGCGCTGGGCGGCTACGAAATGACGGTGTTCGACATTCGCAGGGAGGCGGCGGAAGAGCTGCTTTCGATGGGCGCGACCTGGGCGGACAACCCGGCGGCTGTCGCGGCAGCAAGCGATGTCGTGTTCACCTCCCTGCCCCGCCCGCAGGATGTGGAAGAAGTCGCGCTGGGCGAAGGCGGCATCCTAAGCGGCGCAGGCGCGGGGACGGTGTTTTTCGACCTAAGCACGACTGACCCGGACACCATCTATCGCATCAGCGCGGCGGGCGAGAGCAATGGCGTTACGGTGCTGGACGCGCCGGTCAGCGGCGGCGTGGGTGGCGCGGAAAATGGCACGCTTTGCGTAATGGTTGGTGGCGACGAGGACGCGTACATGCGCTGCAAGCCGGTGTTGGATAGAATCGGCGACAAGGTGATGCGCTGCGGCGGGCTCGGCTCCGGCGCGATATGCAAAATCGTGAACAACCTGATTGGGTTGAGCGTGGGCGTGCTGCTGTCGGAAGCGTTCAGTCTCGGTGTGAAAGCAGGCGTGGACGCGCAGACACTGTTCGACGCGGTGAAGGGCAGCTCGGGCAACACACAGAACATGCAGGCGTTCCCCGGCGGCTTGTTCGCGGGCAACTTCGCCCCCGGCTTCCAACTCGACTTGGCGGCGAAGGATGTGGGGCTTGCCACGGATATGGGACGGCGATTGCGCGTGCCGATGGAAATGGCGAATGTCGCGCAGCAGCGCTACATAGCCGGGCAGAACAAGGGCTACGGCAGAGAAGCGGCAGGCGCGGTGGCGAAGGTGCAAGAAGAGCGCGCCGGCGTGGAGATTCGCACGGCTGGCAGCGAAGGCTAATCCTTACATGGATGCACAGGCTTTAGGCATTATAATGCAGGATAATAAGGATAGGCATGTTCCAGAAGAGTAAGTTGGACAATGGGATGCGCGTGGTTACGGGCGAGATGCCGCATACGCGCTCGGTGAGTATGTGCGTGTTCGTGGGCGTGGGCTCGCGCTATGAAGCGGACGAACAGGCGGGGCTTTCGCACTTCCTCGAGCATATGCTGTTCAAAGGCACGCAACTCCGCCCCGAGCCACAGCAAATCAGCGAGGCTATCGAGAGTGTGGGCGGCATCATAAACGCGGCGACCGAGCACGAACTGACGGTGTATTGGTGCAAGGTTGCACAACCGTACTTTGAGGACAGCCTCGCGCTGCTGTTCGACATGCTCCGTAACTCGCTGTATGAGCCGGATTCCATCGAGAAAGAACGGCAGGTCATCTTTGAAGAATTGGCGATGATCAACGATTATCCCAGCTACAAGGTCGAGGCGCTTATAGACGAAATGCTGTATCCCGGGCATCCGCTCGGACGCGACATTGGCGGCACACGCGAAAGCGTCGGCGGCATCACACGCGATATGATTATGGACTTTGTGTCCGCGTACTATTCGCCGGACAACATCGTGGTCAGCGTCGCGGGGAATGTGTCGCACGATGATGTGGTGGCGCAGGTGGACAGGCTGAGCGCGGGATGGCAGCCAGGTACGCGCGGCGAATGGACTTCGTTCAAAGGTGTACAGTGCGAACCGAAGTCGCATGTGGAATATCGCAGGACGGAGCAAGCTCACCTATCCGTCGCGTTGCCGGGCGTATCGCTGACGCATCCGCAGCGGTACGCGCTCGATCTGATGAGCGTAGCGCTTGGCGAAGGCATGAGCAGCCGTCTGTTCGTGGAAGTGCGCGAGAAGCGCGGGCTTGCCTACGATGTGCACAGCGATGTCAGCCACTTCTCGGACACCGGCGCGCTCATCGTATCTGCAGGCGTTGACCCCAAGCGTGTGTACGACGCGGTGCAGACTATACTTGAGCAGGTGAGCATACTGCGAGACGGCGTCCCCGAAGACGAACTAGAAAAAGTGAAGCGCCTTAGCGCGGGCAGAATGATGCTGCGGATGGAAGACACGCGCGCGGTGGCAATCTGGATGGGGCAGTCCGAAATGCTGCTCGGCAAGATTGCCGATGTGGACGATGTCATCGATCAGGTGAACACAGTCACGACCGACGAAATCCTGCAACTCGCCAACGAAGTGCTGCTTACCGAGCGGCTGAATATCGCTGTGGTGGGACCGTGCCGCGGGCATCGGCGGATAGAGCGGATGTTGAGGTTGTGACGGAAGAAGCTGATAACGACGTACAAGACTCTCCTTCAATCCTTGTCGCTTACACTGCTTTTATTTTTGGCAATGGTCGTCGCGGCGTGTCAGGAAGTTCAGACGAAATCCACCGTAATTGTTCTACAACGAGATCCGGAATCGCTATCGGACGTCAGCCCTGCGCTCGTGGAAGATGCCCGCAGTTACGCAGAAGACTACGGCGTCAGTCTGGACGAAGCGATAGGAATACTGGCACAGCAGGAGGCAATCGGGGCGCTCGGCGATGAATTGGAATCAGGCGAGAGCGCTACATTCGGCGGCCTCTGGATACAACATGAGCCAGATTACAGGGTTGTAGCGGCATTCACAAGAGATGGGGAGGAAACTATTCGTCCGTATCTCAAAGGCGCGTCGGTGTCTGGCATAGTGGAAGTGCGACAAGTAGAGAAGTCGCTCGTGGAACTCAGAAGAGCAAGGGAGGAAGCCGAGACAATGGTGAAGGAACTCGGCTTTAACTTTGGTTCAGGGCTGGACATTCCCAATAACATAGTGCAACTTTATCTTACGGCAGCAAAGATAGAGGAACTTGAGATTTCATTAAAGAATGCAGGACTGACACTTCCTAACAGGGTGCAATTAGTCGCATCGGCACCGGCGAGACCGGCGTAACCTGAACCAATCTTCTTAAGGGAAACCCTTCATGGCGACATTTGTACACAGAAATTGTCCGAGTGAATGCTTGCACCGGACTCCTGCCTACGCCTGAAAGACGAACCTAGCGTGTAAAATGACGAAGTTAATTGCCGATAGGATGTGAATAATGGCTATGTATATGTACATTACGCTGTCGGAGGAAGACAGGATTGCGCAGTATGAGGTGGACGCATCGACGGGCGCGCTGACGCACATCGGAAATGTACGGACGGCTGCGCGTCCCGCGCCGCTTGCGGTGAATCCGGCAGGCGATAGGCTGTATGTCGGCTGCCGCGATGCGATCGCGATTTCGACATTTTCCATTGGCGACGGCGGCGCGTTAGCGCACATCAGCGATGTCTCTGTGGACAACGACCCTTGCTACCTTTCGACCGACCGCGCCGGACGATTCTTACTATCCGCGTACTACGAAGGCGGTCGCTGCGCAGTGCATGCAATCGGCGACGACGGCGCGGCTGTTTCACCGCCCGTCGAATGGCTTGCGACCGACAAGGGCGCGCATTCCATGCAGACAGACCCGGCGAACCGCTTCGCCTTCGTGCCGCACATCTCCGGCGGCAATGGTCCTAACGCGATATTTCAATTCAGGTTCGACGTTGAGACGGGGCATATCACGCCCAACACGCCCGCCAGAGTTACACCGGACGCCGAACTAGGTCCGCGCCACTTCTGCTTTCACCCGCACAAGGACATCCTATACTTCTCGGACGAGCAGGGTTGCAGCGTGACAGCGTACAACTTCGATGCGGACGCCGGCACGCTGAACGCGTTCCAGACTACGACCACGCTGCCGGACGGATATGAAGGGCAAAATAGCTGCTCGCAGATTCAGATTGCGCCATCGGGCGAGTTCCTGTACGCGCCGAACCGCGGGCACAACAGCATCGCCTGCTTCAGCGTGGACGCGCACAGCGGCGCACTAACACCCATTGGACACGCGCTAAGCGAAGCAGTGCCGCGCGCCTTCAGCATCGACCCAAGCGGGCAATACCTCTACGCCGCAGGACTAGACACAGGCAAACTAGCCGCCTATCGCATCGAAGATAATGGCACATTGGCACGCATTGCCACTTACGATGTGGGCGAGGGCCCAATGTGGGTGCTGATTATAGATGGCTGATTTGGATTGACATGAGTGAAGTGACCGAAGTGCCTGCCTGAAATGACAATCGCAAATTCGCAGAAGAACATCTTGATAATCGCAGATCCGAACGGGGCGGGCAAGACGACTTTCGCCACGGAGTTCTTGCTCAACGAAGCGGGTTGTCGAACCTTCGTCAATGCCGATATGATTGCAGCAGGGCTAAATCCGTTCGAGCCTGAGCGTTCGGCGATGTCGGCGGGCAGACTGATGCTTCGTCTGATAGACGACTATGTAGGCACGGGCGAAAGTTTCGCCTTCGAGACTGCGCTGAGCGGGCGCAGTTATGCTAGGATGATTCCAAACTGGCAAGTGATGGGATATTGGGTGCGATTGTGCTTCCTTCACTTGCCCACGGCGGATATGGCGGTTGTGCGCGTCCGAAATCGAGTGCGTGAAGGTGGCCATAATGTGGAAGAAGAGGTGGTGCGCCGTAGGTTCAACGCTGGCTGGCGTAATTTTCATCAGATATACAGGGATATTGTGAATGAATGGAGGCTCTATGATGCGACTGGAGAGTCTCCAAGGCTGATTGAGGAAAGAGTAAATGATGGACAAGCAGAGTAACGAGAGATGGAAGCCGACTGAAGAGGAAAGGGCAGCGTACAACGCGGGCATGGACACAGCTATGCGCCGCGCAGCCATCAAAGCACGCAAGCGCGCGATAGAAACGACTGGCTCCGTTCCGACATGGAGGGATGGCAAGATAGTCTATGACACGGAAGTTTGGCCTGCCGATTAATTCACATCAATGGACAGGGTATGCCAAACAGGATGGAACCGGCTTGACGCGATAGACAGGGTTGGCGGGATTTTGATAATCTGTAAGTGTGCAGGGGATGCATGCAACTCGATTGAACGCGAGAACCCATAAAGGCGGGTGTGGACAATGCAGGTAGTTTTCAATGAAGCGGTCAAGCAGCTTGAGTCCGATACGCCCGTGGTCGTGGCTACGGTCATCGGCACGAAGGGTTCGACCCCACAGAAGCCCGGATCGAAGCTGCTGGTGCGGAATGACGGCAGCGGCGTAGGCACGCTTGGCGGCGGGTGCGTCGAAGGTGACATCTGGTTCGCCGCGAGCGAGCTGCTGAATAGCGGCGGCGGCGCGGAGTACCGGGAATACGAACTCAATGAAGACCTCGCCGCGGAAGACGGACTCATCTGCGGCGGCACGATGTTCTTCCTCATCGATCCGGTGTACGAGCCGGGCGAATATCTGGACTTCGCCAAGGAGATAGACGACGCGTACAAGGGCGGCGACGCGGTCGCGCTGGCTAGCCTGGTTCGCGGCGGCAGCGGCTCTGCGGCAAGCATCGGGGCGAAGATGTTCATCCGCCAGGACGGCAGCACGGTCGGCTCACTGGGCAGCCCTGATTTGGACGAAGGCGCTAAGGACGAAGCGTTTGAGTTGATGACGCACGGCAAGAACAAGTATGTCGTAACCGGAAGCGGCGCCGAATACTTCATCGAGGCATATACCACGCCACCGCAGCTAGTTCTGTGCGGCGGCGGGCATGTCTCCAAGTCCATTGCGCCTCTTGCTAAGACGCTGGGCTTCCGTGTGTTCGTTACTGACGACCGCGAAGAGTTTGCCAACGCCGATCGATTCCCGGAAGCGGACATCATCATCGCCAAAAAGCCTGAATACGCGCTGAGCGAACTGCCCATCAACCCGAACACCTTCGTCATAGTCGCCACGCGCGGACACCGCTACGACAATGTGGCGCTCGCCGCAGCCGCGCGGACTCCGGCGAAGTATGTCGGACTGCTCGGCAGCAAGCGCAAGGTAATCCTCATCTACGAAGACCTGATGCAGATGGGCATATCGCAGGAACGCATCCGCGAGCTGCGCGCGCCCATCGGACTGGACATTGGCGCGCGCACGCCCGAAGAGATTGCGGTCAGCATAATGTCCGAAGTGCTGATGTTCCGATTGGGCGGCACGGGCAGCGTTATGAAGCTTGAAGAGCGCCTGATGACTCGCATCGAGGAGAAGCACGGCGCGGCAGTGGCGGTGGCAGACTAGGCGATGCCCGGCGTTTCTGCCATCCTCACAGCAGCCGGCGAATCACGGCGGATGGGGCGTCCCAAGCCGTTGCTGGCTTGGCGCGGCACAACGCTCGTCGAACACCAGATACGCGCGCTCTTCGACGGCGGCGCGGCAGAGGTTGTGGTCGTCGTTGGGCACGAGGCGGACGCCGTCGCAGAGCAGGTCGAAGGCGCCGGCGCGCGCTGCGTGCTGAACCCGGACTATCTTCAAGGCAAGACGACATCCATCAAGGCGGGCTTGAGCGTCATCAGCGAGGACGCGGACGCCATAATGCTGCTCGCCGTAGATCAGCCGCGCACTGCGTCCATCGTGTCCGCCGTAGTGCAGGCGCACATAACCGGCGACGCGCTGATAACATCCCCCCGATACGAAGGACACGGCGGCCATCCCCTCATATTCTCGGCGTCATTGCGAGGCGAACTCTCGCGCATCACCGAAAAGCGACAAGGCATCCGCGAAGTATTCCAGGCACACCGCGACAGCGTACAAGAATACATCCTAGACGACCCCATGATACGCCTCGACCTAAACACGCCGGAAGCGTATGAGGACGCGCTGCGGCGGTATGGGGGCGGGTAACTACGCCGAGCGGGAAATGAAAGAAAAGCCGTCAATGCTTGATAATATGTTTGCAGATTTTGGGTTGGTCGGTCTTGGTTAACGGTTACAGGTCTGATGGAGTAATACCGCTGGAATACACCGCTCATGCGATTGCTGCAATGAATGAGCGTGAGATACCCGCAGAGTGGATTGAAAGGGTAGTGAGCGAACCGGCGTTGCGGTTGCCTGACCCGAACGACCCCGAACTTGAACGATTCTTTGGCATCATCCCAGAATACGGAGACCGTGTGCTGCGCGTAGTAGTGAACACCCATGCCGCGACTTGGCGGGTAGTCAGCGTGTTCTTTGACCGCGACATGAAAGGAGAACTATGAAACTCCATGTTGATAAGAAAGCCGACGCCTTGCATCTACGCCTTGACGACTCCAAGATAATCGAATCGGAAGAAGTCGCGCCCGGCATCGTCCTAGACTACAACGAACTCAACGAAGTTGTGGGCGTGGAGATGCTGTATCTTTCGCGGCGTTCCTCCGAACTGAACCTGTCCGCATTGGAATTTGAGACGGTGTGAGGGCGCAATAGTACGCCTGGACCATCCTATCGTACGGCCTTTATACATTACTGCTTGGTGAAGATTTTTGTTTCTTGACACCACGCAACTCTTCCACTCGCAAGAAGCCGTCCAAGCACTGAATAAGTCAGGTAATTCTTTTGTCCTCCGCGAAAGTCTGAGCGAAGATTCAACAAAACGGCAGTCTTTGCATTCCGCAAACCTTGTGGAGTTTGCTCCAGCAACTGCAAAATGGCGTCTTCTATTTGCTACAAACCTTCTTGTACAACCTCTCTGGCAGTAGCATCCGTAACTTTCAACTGCTTGTCTCCTACGCCGGATGGCTTTCTTGCAAGTGGAAATCTACACATACGAAGCAAGTTATTACGTCGCACTCATCATCCTCTTGGCACGCTTGGGTATCGGCATCGCAAGTATTAATGCCACAGACGGGGCAGGAATAGTCATAGTCCGGAGAGTAGTCGTATTGAGTAGATAGCAATTTGCCGCAGACGTAACATTTATAATATATTTTGGCGTTGTGCACAGT
>VXRI01000318.1 GCA_009838595.1 Chloroflexota bacterium
CGTCCACCTAGGTTGCATCATCATACTACTGAGATATTTATGAGATGGCTTCTAGAATCACCACCTACATACCCCTACCGGCACTATCATGGGATGAGCAGCCCTTCAGTACTTCGCCCCCAAAGGGGCACATAATCCAGAAGGACAGTCGCAACAATTAGAGGCGGTACTACAGCAATAGCACCAATAGCAAACAGCAAGTATTACAGAATACGGAGGCAAGGGATATGGCTAATTCAGACGGACGCTTGACGGGCAAGGTCGCGGTGATAACCGGAGCGGGGAAGGGTATCGGACGCGCGCTGGCTGTCGGGTTCGCTGCAGAGGGCGCATCGGTGTGCTGCGCGGCGCGGACGGCATCGGACATC
Organism: Chloroflexota bacterium; assembly: GCA_009838595.1. Classification (GTDB taxonomy): domain Bacteria; phylum Chloroflexota; class Dehalococcoidia; order Lucifugimonadales; family JADFKI01; genus Bin90. The sequence continues at coordinate 369 of VXRI01000318.1, forward strand.
GATGCGGTCGTGAGCGAGATTGCGGACAGCGGCGGCAGCGCAATCGCGATACAAGCCGATGTAACGAGCATCGACGATATGGAGCGGATGCACAAGGCGGCGGCGGGCGCGTTCGGCGGCGTGGACATCGTGATTGCGAACGCCGGCGGCAACCTAGAGCGCAGCCGCGTGGAGACCAGCGATCCGGACCTATGGGTGGAGACTATCGATGTCAACCTGAAGGGCGCATACTACACGGCGAAGACCGCCATACCGCATTTGAAAGAGCGCGGCGGCGGCAAAATCATCACCGTCGGCTCAGGTATAGGACACAACGGCAAGATCAGTTCGTCCGCGTACGCCTGCGCAAAGGCGGGAGAATGGATGCTGACGCGCGTGCTGGCGCAAGAACTCTGGGAGTACAACATCAGCGTGAACGAGTTGGTGCCCGGACCTGTCAGCACGCCGGGCGCAATCGCCGCCTGGGAAAGCGAAGAAGGCGCGGTGAATGCCATCGAAAGCGAGTGGGTTAAGGAAGCCGAAGACGTGCTGCCTATCGCCCTGTTCCTAGTAACGCAGCCCGACAAGGGACCAACATCGCAGAGTTTCAGCCTGATGCGTAGGGATACTTAGCATATTTCGGCTGGTGTGTTCTTTGTATATCAGCGCGATTGATTGCCATAGTTCGCGGTTGTCGTTCGAATAGCCCCTTCCCCATCATGCCCATCAGACGGAGAATGAACTACCGAGGTCTTTTGCATTGACTAACTGACTGTGCAAGGCGCATAATTGGCACAATGAAGTGCGGAACGATGTATCGTTCCTGCTCCGGATATTTACTGATGCTAAGGAGTAATGAGTTGAGGAATATCAGCAAAAAGAAGGCGTTCGCGTGGCTATTGCCGTTAGCGTCCGTCTTGGCAATTGGAGCGCTGGCGTGCTCCAGCCCGGCTCCGGTGCAGACTACCGCCCCGGCAGCGCCTGCGCCGCAAGCAGCAGCGCCGGCACAAGTGCCGGCACCGGCGCCGCAAGCAGCGCAACATCCCGCAGCCCCGGCTATGCCGGCACCCGCAGCTCCCGCAGCTCCGGCGATGGCGCAGGTTTTGCCCACACCACAAGCGCCGCAGCTCGCGCCTGTGCCGCAGTCACAGATTCGCCAGCCAGCAATGGCAATGTCGGCTGACGAAGCGCAGCACGGCGGCACACTGCGCATCGTGGCGGCAGGCAGCATACAGTCGTTCGACCCGCTTTGGACGACGGCATCAGGCACGGGCAACGTATCCAACACCATTCTCGAAGGGCTTTTCGAGTACACCAGCGACTACGGCATCGGCCCGCTGATTGTCGAGAGCTGGGAGAGCAGCGATGACAACCTGTCGTGGACGTTTAAGATTATCGAAGGCGGGAAATTCAACCACCGCCCTCCGCTCACGACCGAGCAGGTTCGGGGAACACTTAACAGGCAGAAGGACAGAGCGCCTATCCTGCGGCTGGTTCGCAACGAGTTCGGCGCAGGCGACGGCGAGTTCGAGGATTTCTTCACCGTCGAGGACGACCTGCACTTCAGCCTGAACATGCGTGAGGCGACCGGGCTGGCGATTGACGCCATTGGTCCGCAGGGCTTCGGTCCGCGCCTCGTAACCGCCGACTGGTATGACAACTACACCGCCAATGAATCTGCCGAAGGTCCGCCCAACGGCACCGGTCCGTTCAAGTTCGAAGAATGGCTGCCCGGCGACCGCTGGAGCGCGGTCAGGTACGAGGACTATAGTCCGCATCCCGGTCCGGCGAACGGCACATCCGGCGGACATACCGCCTATGTCGATCGCATGATGTACATCGAAGTGCCGGACCAGACGACCCGCGTCGCCGCGCTGCAAACGCGCGAAGTGCACATAGTGCAGGAGTTCCCGGCTGAGCTGCTATCGCGGCTGGAAGCAGACGCCGGAGTGGCGCTTTACGACAACCCGCCGTTCAGGCTGCTGGGACACTTTAACCACGTGCGTGGTCCGTTCGACAACAAGCTTGCGCGGCAGGCGATGGTCAAGGCTTACGACAACCAGAAGGCGCTGACACTCGCAACCGGCGATCCGGCGTTCACACGGCTCTGCCCGTCGCTGCTGCAGTGCGGCACGAAATGGGAGACTACCTCCGGCTCTGACGGCTTCTACAATGCGATGAACCTCGACGAAGCGAAGGCTCTGCTCGAAGAGGCAGGCGTTACAGGCGCGCCTGTGCGCCTGATGGACCCGGCGGACAGGCAGCCCGCGCACGCAGCCGCGCAGGTCAGCCGCGAAGTGCTTACCGCACTCGGTTTCGAAGTGGACTTCCAAGTGATGGACTGGGCGACTATGGTTGCGCAGCGTGCGCGCCCGGACGACTGGGAGTTCTTCCACACCTGGAGCGGGGTAACGGTCAGGTCTGGCCCCGTCGGACACTTGCTCTTCTCCGAGCTGCAGTATGACGCGTGGTTCAACAACTACCAGGACACGACCGGCAAACAGCGCGAGATATACTCGCGGCTGGCGCGGGCGACGACCGAAGAAGAGCAGATTGCGCTGAACGACGAGTTCCACATGCACTTCTACGAAGACGCCATCTTCCTGCAAGTCGGCGAGTTCTTCAGCCGCTGGGCGGCGAGCACGAAGGTTCAGGGCATTGTTAATGGCGGCTCAGCGCAGCAGAAGCCGTTCGACAAGTGGTTGACCGAATAACACGATAATCGAGAATAATCTCGGCGGGGGCAGGTGCAAATCTGCCCTCGCTTTGCTTTATACTAGCGTTAGGCATTGGAAAAGACTGCCAATGGCTGGGTTACAATCTTGATTCTTGGCATTCACTTGGCGGCTTGCCCCATCCTAGCCTTCCTCCTGAGGTGGAAGGAACAGTTACCTAGGGTTACGACAATGAAGGAGCGTGAGTAGGCGGATGTGGCGTTACACACTTATTCGCATCGCCTCCTCTATTCCCGTAATTCTGGTTGTCGGCGTAATCACCTTTTCCATCATTCACATCGCGCCGGGCGACCCTGCGGCGATCATCGGCGGCGACGAAGCCACTGTCGAAGACCTGGAACGCATTCGCCAAGAGCTTGGCACGGACCAGCCGATTCACATCCAATTCATTCGCTGGGTCGGGCGGCTGGCGCGCGGCGATTTAGGCACTTCCATATTCTCCAAGCAGTCGATAACCACTCTGATGGCACCGCGCCTGCAGCCTACGCTTTCGCTGGGCGTACAGGTCATCGTGCTGTCAACGCTGCTCGGCATATCAATCGGCGTCATATCGGCATGGAAAGCGGGCGCGCCCATCGACAGGGCGTTCATGTTCTTCGCGGTGCTAGGCTTCTCCGCGCCCGGTTTCTGGCTCGCATTCATCCTGATATGGGTGTTTGCGGTCAATTTCGGCTGGTTTCCCGCGCTGGGGTATAGACCCATCGGCGAGGGAATTTTGCCGCACTTGCATAGCATGTTCCTGCCCGTCGCGGTGAACAGCATCCTGTCGTCCGCGTTCATATCGCGCATCACGCGCTCGGCAATGCTGGATGTGTTGCGTGAGGACTATGTACGAACTGCGCGAGCCAAAGGACTGCGTGAACTCGTAGTGTACATGCGGCACGCGTTCCGGCCGGCGTCTATCCCTGTCGTAACGGTAATCGGCGCATCGCTGGCGAGCCTCGCCACCGGCTTCGTGGTAACCGAGTCCATATTCGCTATACCCGGTCTGGGCAGGATGCTGATTGAGGCGATAATAAGGCGAGACTTCCCAATCATTCAGGCGATGATGATGGTCGTGGCAACCGGCTATGTGCTGGTCAACCTGTTCATAGACATTATCTACGCCTACCTCGACCCTAGGATACGGTACTAATGGGCATGCGGAATCAGCCGGAACAGGCAGAGCAATTGGCAATCAGGCTTGCGCCAAGCCCGGGCGCTCGTGCGCGCCGAGCGCTTGCTGCCAGTGTGCTCATAATGCGCGGCAATCCGAATGTGATTATCGGCGTGGTGATACTCGCCGCTATCTTGCTGATGACGGCGTTCTCGCCCATTATCGTGCGCTCCGACTACACACAGACAACTACCGACCTGCGACTGCCACCGTCATCGGAGCACTGGTTTGGTACGGATGCATTCGGACGCGATGTGTTCGATCGCGTGATTGCCGGCAGTCGAGTGTCGCTGTATGTCGGATTTGCAGTAACGGTCGTCTCGGTCGTTCTCGGGCTGGTCATCGCGCTGTTCGCCGGATATTTCCGCTTCCTCGACCACATCCTGATGCGCTTCGTGGACGGCTTGCTGGCGTTCCCCACGATATTGCTGGCGCTCGCGCTCATCGCGCTGCTGGGCGGCAGCGTGAACAATGTCATCATCGCGCTGTCGGTAACCGGCACGGCGAGCAAAGTACGCTTGGTACGCGGGCAGGTATTGAGCCTACGCGAGGAACAGTTCGTGGAGGCGGCACGTGCGATTGGGGCGCCGGTGTGGCGCATCCTGTTCTTGCACATCGCGCCGAACACATTCGGCATCGTGATGGTGCAGGCGACATTCACATTAGCAACCGCGATACTAGCCGAGGCGAGCCTGAGCTTCCTGGGCGCGGGCGTGCCGGAATTCATCCCAACCTGGGGCAACATCGTGGCAACGGGCAAGGGCTATGTACAAGTCGCATTCTGGATTTCGTTTTTCCCCGGCGTATTCCTAACCGCCACCGTACTAGCCGTAGTCCTAATTGGGGATGCTCTCCGTGACTACCTCGACCCGCGCCTTAAGGGGCAATTCTTGTCGGAGTAGGCGCGCGGCATGCTGGCGTGCTGATTATGGAAATCAGTACATACCCCGTCAGCCCCGCTGCGGCAAGTCAGAATAGACTTGACACACCACAACCTAAAGCGCGCTCAATAGTGCTGCGATCAACACACTCCACCCTCAATCCAAACTCGGAGCCAAAAGCGCCGGCGACTACGGGTAGCGCCTCCGGCACAGTGATACTGTGCGAACCTTCCTGCCCAACAAGCTCCCGCGCCATTGATGTAACGCACGCATCGGGCATGCCACACGGCACTATGTGGTCGAAGAATGACAGGTCAGGACTGACATTGAGAGCGAAGCCGTGCATCGTGACACTGCGGCTCACGCGCACGCCGATCGCTGCGATCTTCCTGTCATCGACCCAGACGCCGGTCGGCTTGCCATCGCTGTGCGCTGCGATGCCGTATTCGGCAAGCGCACCGACAAGTGTCTGTTCTAGCGTGTGCACATATTGGCGCACGCCCATACCAATGCGCCGCAAGTTGACTATCGGATAGCCGACAAGCTGCCCCGGTCCGTGGTAGGTCGTTTCGCCACCGCGGTCCGTGAAGTGCGTCTCGACGCCTAAACGGGCGAGTGCATCGTCCGGTGCGAGGATATGTGACTGCTGCCCTCGGCGTCCGTGAGTATAGACATGCGGATGCTCCAGCAGCAATAAAACATCGGGAATTTCAAGAGCGGCGACCAGGGCGTGCACGCGGCGCTGTAAACGGTAGGCGGCGAGGTAGTCCATCACGCCAAACGAGACGACTAGGCAGGTGTTTGTGGCGCTCATCGTCGGCGCCTAGTAGATACCCGTATCATCGGTGATGGCTTCGAGGCGGCGCTTGACCGCATTCGTGAACGCGGACGCTTCCGCGCCGTCCATTATGCGGTGGTCAAATGTCAGGCAGACGTTCATCATCGCTCGGATGGCTATCGCGTCTTCAATGACGACCGCCCGCTTGACGACCGCCTCAGTGGTGAGAATCGCCGCCTGCGGGTGGTTGCCCTGCGGATAATTGATAATCGGTTGCGATGCGACTGAACCCAGCGCGCCGGTGTTGTTCAGCGTGAACGTGCCGGACTGCATATCTTCGATGGTCAACCCGCCCTGCCGCGCGCGCGCCGTCAGTTCGGACGCACGCACAGCGATGCCAGCGACGCTGAGCGTATCCGCGTCTCGTAGCACTGGTACGACTAGCCCGTCCGGCGCAGCGACCGCGATGCCGATGTTGATGCGCCGCTTCAGGATTATCGCGTCATCACCCCACGATGAGTTCAGCAGCGGGTTTTCGCGCAAGGATTCCGCGACAGCCTTGATTACAAAGTGCAAATATGTGAGGTTGATGCCTTCGCGCCGCATGAATTCATCCTTCAGGGCATCTCGGCGGCGAGCCAATCCACTCACATCGACTTCCGTGATAGACCACGCAGAAGGAATTTCAGACACGCTGCGCTTCATGTTTGCGGCAATCACGCGGCGTACGGGTGACAGTGGCAGGCGCTCTTCGTCCGCGCTTTCCTGCGGCGATGTTGCCGGAACGGACGCCGCAGGCATATCAGAAATTGGCGTCGCCGGGGATGGCATGGCTGGCGCTTGGACTGCGGCATCAGCCTGCGATTCGATAAACGCCAGCACATCCTTGCGGGTTACACGACCGTTGATGCCCGTGCCTTCGACTTGTTGCAAGTCAATGCGGTGTTCGTCAGCAAGCCGCTGCACCGCAGGCGAGTATCTGCGACGGCGACGACTGCCCGCGCCCTTAGATTGCGGCGCGGGCGCATCGTCGGGCGCGGGGACGACGACATTGCCGGCCCCGGTGGGACCTACGGGCGCGACATCCTTCAACAGCACACCGATGCGGCTTACCGAGTGTTGTGCATCGGGTACGATGGGCGTAGTATCGGACGGCGCAACAGGTTGGTTGGTGTATGAAGAGTCGTTGGGCGCGACGGAATCAGAATCAGTATTCGACGCGTCTGCGGTCTGTATGGACGCGATGGGCGCGCCCATGGGCAGGGTCTCACCTTCCATAGCGAGGATTTCCGTGATGACGCCAGTGACTGGCGACGGCACTTCCATGCTGACCTTGTCCGTGAGAACTTCGACGAGCGGGTCATATCTCTCCACGCTGTCGCCGACCTGCTTCAGCCACTGTACGATGGTGCCCTCGGTTACGGATTCTCCGACCTGCGGCAGTTCGATTATCATTCGTTGCACCTGTGCAAGTCCGTCAGTTCATCAGTCTGTCAGTAGCTATCTTCTTTAGCTAAGCCGCTACACATCAAACGCTGACTGACCAACTAATAGACTGACTAACTATTCTAATACGCCGCCAGACTGCGTATCGCGTCTGCGATTTTGTCGGAGTTCAGCATGTACAGCGCTTCGAGTGGCGGGCTGAACGGCATCGCTGGCACTTCGGGACCCGCAAGCCGGCGCACCGGCGCGTCGAGATACTCGAAGGCGTCCTCCGCTATTATGGCTGCGACTTCGCCGCCGATTCCACCGACCTTGTTGTCCTCGTGTACGACCAACGCCTTGCCCGTCTTCATCGCAGACTCGAGCACCGCCTCCGTATCAAGCGGACGCAGGGTGCGCAAGTCAACTATCTCGGCATTGATGCCCTCGCCTTCGAGCGTCTGCGCTGCCTCGAGGCAGTGATGCACCATCAAGCCGTATGTGAAGACCGACACATCATCGCCTGCGCGCTTCACATCCGCCTTGCCAATTGGCAGTGTGTACTCGCTGTCCGGCACTTCACCGCGCACCAGCCGGTAAGTGCGCTTGTGCTCGAGGAAAATCACAGGGTCGTCGTCACGGATGGCGCTCTTTAGCAAGCCTTTGGCGTCGTATGGAGTGGCGGGCGTTACCACCTTCAAGCCGGGCGCGTGGCAGAAGTACGCCTCCGCGGACTGTGAATGATACAGCGCACCGCGAACGCCGCCGCCTTCCGGCGCTCGCAATACCAACGGCACGCTTAGCTTACCGTTGCTGCCGTATCGCGCGCGCGCCGCTTCGCCGACAATTTGATTGAACACGGGCCAGATGAAGTCCGCGAACTGTATCTCGGCGATGGGACGCATGCCGTGCATTGCCGCGCCAAGAGCCATGCCAGCGATGGACGATTCGGCGATGGGCGTGTCTATCACGCGCTCCGTGCCGAACTGGTCAACGAAGCCATCTGTCGCAAGAAACACGCCGCCTCGCACGCCCACATCTTCGCCAAGCACGAAGACGCGTTCGTCGCGCAGCATCTCTTCTCGCATCGCCTCGCGCACCGCTTCCAGCACATTCATCTCTGCCAATTTCGTGTCCTTTATCCTTGCGCCGCCTTCTAGTCCGATGCGAATGTCGTTACTCGTCCCTTACGATTGTCACGATTGCCGTTGATACGCTAAATCCCTGCTAACTTTTCACCCCGTTGCACTGCGTTCAGAATGACAGAGCGGTAGATTGTGTGTTGTACATATCGACCGGATTAGCAAGCTCCCACTCAACACGCATACACATGCTCAAAGAAGTCGTCCGTATCAGGATAGCCGGCAGCCTCTACTTCGTCGGTGACGGCGTTGATTTGGGCGCGCGCTTCGGATTGTAGGCGCTCGTCGGTTGCACTGTCCAAGAC
>VXRI01000228.1 GCA_009838595.1 Chloroflexota bacterium
GGATATGGTTTACGCTTATTCATGCTGCTATTTTAACACTTCTCAGACACCCTCTGAATTGGGTGATGGCTGTATCCTATCGCAGCAAATCTTACCTCGCCTTCACGCTCAATCTGCCGGTTCGTTGCTGTGTTCTATTCAAAATCGTTCACGACTTCAAAATCAGTTTTGCGCTGGCAATGTTGGCAAGACGCTTCGTTTCGTCCCATTCGCGCTTGATTTCCATCCGTGTATTATAATCACGCATGCGATTCACGCGGCGTCAGTGATGTTCAAATTATTCCTAGGAAGGAGCCAAAATGCAAAGACCACCACGCCTGCGGCTGATGGACACTTACCGCAATCTGTTTTATACGCCAATCTACTCTGCGGTTGCGGGTGGTTTTTTGTATGCGGAAGGGCTTGATGTACTGTTTGGCACGGTGCCTGCCGATCGCGCTCCGTTCGATATGCTGCGTCAGGGTGAGGCGGATATTATTCAGACGGGCATAAGCCGCAGCCTGATGGCGCTCGACGATGGCGAAGATGACGCGCCGCTGCACATCGCAGAGATTAACCGTGGCGATGGCTTTTTTCTCGTCAGCAGGACTCCGACGAATACTTGGCAGTGGAACGAACTCGAAGGCGCGCGCGTCATACCTATCGGCTTTACGCCGGTGCCGCTAACATCGCTGACCGCGGCGCTGCGTAAGCGTGGGGTGAACATCGACAACATCACAATGCTCACGGGCTTGTCCGCCGCCGACGCGCTCGCCGCATTCCGCAACGGCGATGCCGACTACATACACATGCCAAATCCGCAGGCGCAGACGCTCATCGAAGAAGGGGCAGGTTATCTCGCCGCTTCGCTAGGCAGCGAGCACGGATACTTATGTTACAGCTCGTTCGCCGCAATTCCTGCGTTTGTCGAAGCGCAGCCCGACATCGTGCAGCGTTTCGTGCGCGGATTCTACAAGGCGCAGCGGTGGCTTGCATCGGCAGATGCCGCAGCCGTTGCAGAGCGAGTCAAGCCATTCTTCCCGGACGCTACGGACTCGGTGCTGCAGGCGAGCATCTCGCAGTACAAAGCGCTAGGCACATGGGCGGATACGCCGGAAATAGGCGTTGACGGGTACGACGCGATGCGCCAAGTATTGATAGACGGCGGCATTGTGCGCGGGCGACATCCGTATGAGCGGCTGGTGCGGACCGAATTTGCGGCGCGGGCGATGGCGGAGTCGGAATAACGCGCATTACAGATAACCGGCGTCTGTATGTCTGTATGAGGATATATCGCCCCATCCTAACCTACCCAACCTACCCTCTCAATGGGAATAGATTCTTGACTTCGCTGGTTTGTAAACGCAAGACAGGCTGTGGACGCATGAAGATATCGGTTAGAATCGCTGAAATACAGGATATTTCGCCTACGGTGAAGGCGTTCGTGCTGGATTTGCAGGGGCAGGAGTTCTCGTTCTTTGCAGGACAATGGATTGACTGCTTTGTGGAGATAAACGGGCGTACGGAAGTCGCAGGGTACTCGATTACATCGTCGCCGACCGTAGTGGGGTGGTTTTCGATTGCGGTGAAGCTGGTGGGCGATAATACGGTCACCGATTATATGCATGAGCAGGCAACGGTTGGCGAAACGCTGGTCGTGGATGGTGGACAGGGCGAGTTTTACTTTGATCCTGCGGCTGCGAGTGGTGGCAGCGATAGTTCAATCGCGCTTATTGCGGGCGGCATTGGGATAACGCCGATTGCCGGCATCGTGCGGTTTATGGACAAGTTCGCGCCGGATGTCTCTGCCACGCTGCTTTACAGCGCGAGTGCGCCCGCGGAGCTACTGTTTCGTGAGGAGTTTGAGGCGATTGCCACACGCAATCCGCAGTTTCACAATTATTTCACGGTTACGCGGTCGGCGGGAGAACTGTGGGATGGCAATGTCGGAAGAATCGATGCCGATATGCTGCTAGGCGCTGGCGTGGATGGCGACACGCGCTGTTACATCTGTGGGCCGCCTGCAATGATACGCGACATCGCCGACGCATTGCGGGAAATCGGTGTGCCGGATGAGCGCATCATCTACGAGCAGTGGTGGTGACCCGGGAAATTAGAGCAATCCTAGACGTCCCAAGCACTGCGGTAGTCTAGCTTGTCGTCGCCGGTGCAGATGAACAGTTCGCCGACGGGGACTTTGCGGTCTTGGTTGCGACAGCCGAATTTGGCAGTGCAGCGGTCTTGCACATTCTTGTACGGGCAGCGCCACTGCGACACCTCTGTCACCGTGTCCGACATGCCACGAAAAATGGCGTCAAGGCGCGACAGGCTGGCGCGGTAGCGTGCCTTATCAACGGGCTGTTCATTCGCCATAGTTATACCATCCACATATAGGGAGTGACGATTCAGGTTATGCTTAATCCAACGCCGTTGCCATTTCCACGGACTCGCCTATGCCCACGAATGCCTTGGCGAGATCGACGCATGCCATCGCGTTTTCACCATATCCATCTGCGCCCATGTCGTCCGCGAATTCTTGTCTAACGGGTGCGCCACCCACCATAATTTTCGCCATGTCGCGCAGCCCATACTCCTCGAACGCTTCGATGGTCCTGCCCATATTCGGCATCGTGGTCGTCAGCAACGCGGACATGCCCAGCACATCCGCTTCATGTTCCATCACCGCGTCGATGAACTCGTCCGGCTTGGTGTCAACACCGAGGTCGTGCACGATGAACCCGGCGCCGCGCAGCATCATGATGCACAGATTCTTGCCGATGTCGTGCAGGTCGCCTTTCACCGTGCCCATAACAATTGTACCGACGGGCTCTATGCCGGACGCCGACAGGATAGGCTCGATGTATGCCATGCCTGCCTTCATCGCGCGCGCCGCAACCAGGACTTCCGGCACGAAGATTATGTTATCGCGAAACTTGATTCCGACCACAGCCATGCCGGAAATCAAGCCATCGTCAAGCACATCGTTGGCGGAATAGCCGTCCGCGAGCGCTTGTTGCGTCAGACGATCAACTTCGAGGTGCGCCCCCACGATGAGGTTGTATGCGATGTCGTGCATCAGCGGGTCGGTTTCTTCAAACAGCCCGTGGATGTGCTTGACCTCGAACGGCTTGGTAACCCATTGCAATTCCTGTTCCAAGCCATCGTTATGTATGGGCATCGGTGTACACCTTTCAGTTTGTTAGTAAATCAGCCGATCAGACTGTTAGTTTGGTCGATTGCGTTACATGATTTTATCAGGAATAAGTTGTGCGTTCTACAATGGCGTTGTCTAGCCGGCATTGTCTAGTCGATAGGCACATTAGCAATCAGCGAATGGTGGCATGTCCTTAATCGTAATCTAAAATCATTGTGCGCAAGCCAGTTCACGACTTTAGATTTCTCGCTTCACTCGAAATGACAGGAAAACGGCGAAGTGTCAGCGCGCCCTATTCATGGGCGGCGTGCCACTCCTTCACGGCGCGGGGGATTTCCATCAGGTTCTCCAGCTTCGTCGCAAGCGGTATCGCGCACTCCGGCGCGACCAGCTGTACACCGGCGTCCAGACAGCGATGCACCTCTTCGCGCACTTCGGCGGGCCCCCGTGCGTACAGCGTTTCAGGATTGTTGATGTTCCCCACCAGATTGATCCCGCCGTCCACCGCTTCCATCGCCGCGTGCGGGTCGTTCTTGGAATCAAAGTGGAACGCCGCCATACCCGTCTTCGCTATCCACGGCATCCTGTCAAGTGTGTTGCCGCAGATGTGCAAAATCAACGGTACATCCAGCCGCTCCTCCATCTCCTTGTGTATATCCAGCAGGAATCGGTGGTAGTATTCGCCGCTGACCAGATCGCCGGTAGCGTGGTCGGGGAATGTGAGCGCGTCTGCGCCGGCGTCTATCTGCGCCTGCCCGAACAGCACGGAGATTTCCTTCAGTGCGTCCAAGCAGCGCACTGTCATATCAGGGTCGTCGACGGTCATGAGCAGAAAAGTTTCCACGCCGAACACATGGTACGCGAGCGTCCACGGTCCCATCGTCTTGCCGATAACCGCAACTTCGTCTCCGAATTCTTCTTTCAGCAGACTAATGGAGCGCGTTATTGTGAGGTTGTCCGGATGCTCCAAGAAGCCCTTCGGGATGTGAATGTCGTCCAAACCCTTCCATATCGGGTTGACCATTCGCACGGTGGGCCAGTTGTCCTTTTCTTCCCACTGCATCTCGCAGCCGAGCGCGGCTGATTCTTGGATGATGGTGAAATACGGCATTACGGCGTCGAAGCCTAGCTCGGTGTAGCCGGTAGCGGCGAGACGCGCGGCGAGTTCGGGATCGCGGCAGGCGTCCGGGAACGGCGCGTCCACTAAGTCCATAAGTTCGACAGTCGCCACATTTGTTGGATTAGCGACGGGCGTGCGATCGACAGGCAAACCCGCAAGCGCGTTCATCACCCGCTCTCGAGGGGTCATGGTTTCGATTAGTGCCATGATGTGGTCTCCTGTTTGTTACTTCGGATTTTGGAGATAGATTGAGTTATTCTACCAGTAGAATGTGTACAGATTGTATCCTTCGTCCAAGTATGTGAAGAGATACTGCACCGGCACATCAGTCCCTTCGAAAACGGTACCGTCCTCCGGCACATCGGCGAGGTCAACGGGCGGGCGGCGAGCTTCGCCTGAGTCCATAACGCCTTCTCTCGCTTCAGTTGTGCTTGCCTGCGTCATGACGCCCTATCTTATCGGTCAATCCGCCAGTTCCATCAGTCTGGGACCGAATACTTCCTTGAATTTCAGAAGGCGGTCAACCATCCAGTCACTCTTGGGAGGATGCGAAGCCTTCAATCCTCGGGTCGAACACATCCCTGAACTTCACCAATGTGTTCTCCATCCACTGTTTCGTAACTTCCAGAACTTCCGGGTCGTCATCGATTGAGGAGGATTCTCGGTCGGTGAAGATGCTATTCATTGACTTGTCCGTCCGTATGCTCCAATTTAGATGCAAACCAGCCTCAGATTCGATTGCTTCCTTGTCACTCTCCAAGAATTCAAGCAAAGCCACATCATCCCATACAGTAAGCCCTACCCTAGCTTTTGGTCCCTCTCGCTTATTGTTCTGCAATGATACAGAATAATGCTTGCCATCCTCAGGAGATTTGAATGAAGCATGCGAGACGGTTTGGCTTCTGTCATTGCGCGTAAAGTCATGCCGCTCTTCCATACGCTCCGCTATGGAATTGTAAAACGCGCGAGCTTTGGCGCCCCTCTCCGAAATGGTGTGTTGAGAAACTCTTACTTCACCCTTTTGCCAGTCATTTGGTGAGACGACAACATTGAAAATCGGGGCTGGGAGCGAATCCCCTATTCTCCAAAGTTCTACTTTGACACCAAAGTATCGAGGATACTCCCCAGTGCTGTGGTTCAGGAAATCTAGCGCCGCCCTATGTTCGTCCCTGAAATCCTCGGCAATCCACACGACAACAGACGCTTCCAATCCACCTGCATAGGTGAGTAATTGCCCAAGGTGTCTATGGTCAGTAGAGCCGAACTGATTCTCGACAACCACAAGATTGTCGGTTCGCAAGTCGCGCGCTTGTATATCAAGAGAGTATGCTCCGACAGGCGCTTCAATCTGCACAAGTTGCAGTTCCAATCCCAATTCCGCGCCCAGCTTGTCAAGATTATCGCCAAGCCAAGGTGTGAAGTGGCCAGGTTCGCTCGGCCATACTTCCCGTATGTCCACCTTCTCGATTGTCCCCAATTCCTGCGCCGTGGTCATCTCAACCCTCTATCCTGCATATCTTTATATCCCTGTCCTGAACCTGTCGAAGGGCTGTTCATACCTGTCAGGTCGCTCTAAGTTTGCGAGAAGCCTAGCGTGCCGGTGGTCATTTGGCCCCGTAGGGCTTCGGCTGCCATCATGCCTTCCACGCTGGAAATGTTGCGCGAGTATGGCAGCAGCAGGCGCATTAGCTCGTCGTGGCGCTGCCCGCAGGGGAAGGCCACTTCGGTATCGCCGACCTTTTGCATCTCGCCGTAGCGCAGGAAGCCGGCGACGACCATCCGCAACCGCACGGCAGGTCTGGGGGCGTCCCCTTCTACGGACACCGAATATACATAGGCGTCGTCTCGCTGGCTGCCTGTCACCTTAATCGTCAGCGGCGAGCGCGAGTCTTGAATGGTCATTTCGCCCTGCGGCGGCGCGTAGTCCGGTGCCTTACCTACTGCCTGTGTCATCAGGAATTTCATCGGGCGCTCGTGCAGCCCGCCGCACGCAAAGCGCGCCTGATTGTAGGTGCCCGGCACCGCTTCCATGCCGCCGAGCGCGACAAGCTGCTCGCGTATTTGCTCAATGCGCGCCTCTACGCCCTGCTTGCCGCTGAATGTCCACACTGTGCAGATGCCGTTCTTCACATATAGCCCAACGCTTATGTTCTTGAAGTTCGGGTCCATTGGCACCAGTTCGAGACAGCTTCCGTAGCGTTCCAGAACATCCACCACCCGCAGGGTACTGCTTGTTTTCATCATGATGGCACCTCTTACTATCTATTGACGATGTTACATAATAATCCGTGCTGGTTAATGCGGCAAGTCAGGGTTGGGAAGAGACATGTGGTACAATTCGCCAGCGGATGGGATGCGAACGATAGCATAAAAGCAATCAAATGGAGGGATGTCGGGCATGACTACTACCGTGCAGTTCAACGATGACGATTTCGACGAAGTAGAGCGCGGAATCGACTGGCTCGAAAGGCTCGAAGGTATCAAGTCGCGGCGGGACAAGGAAGCCGCGCTGCACGAGACTGTCGAGTATGTGGACGCGCTGCGGACGGCACTTTTGGCTCTGTGCGGTGACGATACGGCGGACGACATCGCGGCGCGGCACGGCAGGCAAGTCGCCAACTTGGTGAATGGCATACGGGACGCGGACACGAGGGATCCGTGGGACGAGTATCTCAAGCCTGCGCTGACGGAACCGTAGTAGCGGAATTTACCGATATAAGCCTACATAGGATACACGCCTACATAGATTGTAGCAGCGGCAATGGCGCTCATTTCCGAGCTCATTGCCGATGGGATAGAGGTAGGCAATGTTCAGTTCACCCCTTTCTAACCTTCTCCCCATCAATGGAGACGGGGGATATGGGACAAAATGAACGGCGATTATCCCCAATAATTATGCTCAACCCTGGATGGGAGATGTTTAGTTGACCAGAAGCATAGACATACACGCGCATATTTCGCCGGAAGGGTTCGTGCGGGCTGCGGAAAAAGGCGAAGACTGGTACGGCACGATGCATGACGCCGGCGGGATGCTTAACTACAACCCCAGAACTGCGTGGACGCCGGAAGAGCGGCTGGCGGACATGGATTCCATCGGCGTGGATGTGCATGTTCTGTCAACCAACGCGTACTTCTACAATTACGACAAGGACGCCGCTAACGTAGCGGCAATGTCGCGCGAGGCGAACGATTATGTCTCGCAGCTGACGAAGGACCATCCCACCCGCTTCGCCGGCTTGGCGAATCTGCCGATGCAGGATGTCGCCGCTTCCGTGGCAGAGTTAGAACGCTCGGTCGTGAAACTTGGACTGAAGGGCGCGATGATTGGCGACCATGTGAACGGCAATACCTACGACGACCCGGAGTTCGAGCCGCTGTGGGCGGCAGCGGAGCAGCTCGGCGCGGTGCTGCTGATTCACCAAGGGGGGCCTACCATCGTAAGCCCGCGTTCCTCAAAGTATCACCTACCCAACACGATCGGCAATCTCGCCGACCGCACGGTAACATTCGCGGCGTTCGTGTTCGGCGGCGTGATGGATAGGCATCCCGACTTGCGAGTTTGCCTGTCGCACGCGGGCGGGTATGTATGCTACGGTATCGGTCGGATGGACAGGGGCTGGCAAGTACGTTCTGAGGCGCGCGAGCACATCGTCAAGCCGCCGAGCGAATACCTGAGCGATTTCTACTACGACTGCCTCACACACGACGAACGGGCGCTCCGAATGCTGATAGACCTCGTGGGCGTGGAACGCGTGTTGTTCGGCACTGATTGGCCCTTCGACATGGCAATCGACTGGCCCGTGTCGTGGCTTATGGGACTGGAAAGCCTGACGGACGACGAGAAGGAAGCGATTCTGTACAAGAATGTCGAGGCGTTGCTGGGGATATAATTGCTCGCGAATAGCACAATGAACGGTTGCGGGCGAATGGTATGTATAGGCTGGCAATAAGGCGACTAGTCCTGATGAATGGAGTTCGGCGATACGATGATTGCGAAAGAGCGGGACAACGAAAAGTACATCGAGAAGGCGCGGGAGTTGGCAGCGCTTGTGGCGGCGAACACTAGCCGCATCAACGAAGAGCGCAAGATACCGACCGATGTGTCCGATGAGATTGCGGACGCCGGCTTCTTCCGCCTGCTGATGCCGCGCAATCTCGGCGGCGCGCAGCTCGACCACCCCGATTTTCTTCGCATCGTGCATATATTCGCCGAGGCGGACGGCAGTGTGGGCTGGTCTATGAACCAAAACAACGTCTTCGCCACGAACTCCACACGGATGAACGATAAGACGCGCGAAGAGATATACGACAACCCGCGCGCAGTGATTACGAACGGGCCGCCTATGTCGCGGTCGCGGGCTGTCGAGGTTGACGGCGGGTATAGCCTAAGCGGGCGATGGAATTTCAGCAGCGGCAGCGACCACGCGACCTGGATCGCCGCGCTGCCGCCAATCGTCGGCACAGACGGCTCCGGCGCGAGTGCAGCCGGTGCTGTGCCGC
>VXRI01000421.1 GCA_009838595.1 Chloroflexota bacterium
GGCGCATCCCCGTGGCTTTTTCAACTATGTCTTAAACTAGCACCAATGGTTAGTAGTCGGTTCTCAGCAATTAGGTTCTGCTGGCATTTGCTTCGTTCCCGTGAAGCATGTCCTAGTGAAAACGGGGAGCGGAAATCTATTGCCGTATATCAGCGCCACATATATTGATTGCGACATCCCAAACCTACAGGATTCTCCTGCCTGCACATTGGCAGGCGCTGCTTCCGCAGGAATGATGGGCTGAATGGAATTGTCAGCAGAACCTAGTAGTCAGCCGTCAGTGGGACGGTTGGTTCAGCAAAACGATCGCCAAGCCCCACCCTGTCATCTCTTTTACCCGTCCAGCCATGTCAGTCTTCCCTACACTCCCAACTTCACCGCAAGGTCGTTGAAGTCGGTGGCGTACACGTCCAGCCAGTCTTCTCCGGTGGTGTCAACTTCCACATCCGGCCCGTGCTCGCCGGGGCGCGGAACGAATGCGGTTCGCAATCCCGCTTCGCGCGCGGACTTCAGGTCGAACTTGTGCGCTGCGACCATCATCACTTGGTTGAAGGATAAGCCGAGCAAGTTCGCAGCGCCCTGATAGACTTTCGGGTCGCGCTTGTACGCCTTGAACAGCTCTGCGGATAGGATGCAGTCCCACGGCAACCCGCCCCACTTCGCCATGTTCGTCAGAAGCGCGACATTGCCGTTGGAAAGCGTGGATATGACATAGCCCTTCTTCAGGCGCGTGAGGCCCGGCGCGGAGTCTGGCCATGGGTCGAGACGATGCCACGCCTTATTGAAATCCTGCTTTTCGTCCTCAGACAGCCCGGTGATGTTGAACTCTACGAGCAGGTCATCGAGAATCATGCGGTGCAGGGTGTCTATATTCGTCCACGGCAGCTCGCCGGTGCGGACGCGCTCCATAGACGGCCCGTATCCGCCGCGCCACTTGTCTGCGAACACCGCCCAATCGACATCTACGCCTTTCGCCTTAGACAGCTTAACGCCCTCGCGGATAATGCTGCTGCGCCAGTCCACTACCGTGCCGAACACGTCGAATGTGAGCGCCTTCACCTGTGTGATGTCAAAGTCAGTCATATGGGAATTGAGCCTCCTGCTTGTTTGTTGTGAGTGCTAGGTTCTGTTGACATTTGCGATACTCCCGTGAAGCATGTCCTCGTGAAAACGGGGAACTCAGAACTCACAATGTAGCCAATTTTTTGTTTCATTGACACCGTTTGCAAAGCATTAGATTCCTGCTTTCGCGGGTGTAATTGTGAAATGTCAGCAGAACCTAGTTCTATAGCACCAGAATGTTACGGGGATGCGTGTAGGCTGTCAAACGAAGGGACGGCAAAATCAACATTGACGGGCAGGATGGAACGGGTGGGGCTGGACGAAGGCAAAATGTTATGTTAATGTACGCGCTGACAAGTTAATTGGCGCACGGGGGGAGCTTGGTTTGCCAGGCTGAGAGGCTCCGATTTTTTGGAGCGACCCCAATAACCTGATCTGGGTAATTCCAGCGTAGGGATGTTGGTTCTCTTATAATTCAGCAAGGCTGCCCCCAGATGTTGAGGGGCGGCTTTTTTTGCCCTCCGCATCTTCTTCTTTCCGCATGCGCCGCACACGCATGAGGGAGGACATTACCATGCTGGGCACGACCGTCGGGCTGGCAACGCTGATTATCGTTGGCGTGGCATTTCTGATTTTGGGCATCGCGCGTATCGGACGACGCAGGCAGAGCGTCGAGGACTATACTATTTCGCGCAATCATGCGCCGACGAATGTGGGCATCGCAACCCTCGTCGCGTCCATGTTTGGCACTTGGGTGCTGATGAGCCCGGGCGAGACCGGAGCGAACTTCGGCATCGTCGCACTGATAGGCTACGCGCTCGGCATGGCGGGCATCCCCGTGATGTTCATGTTCGTGGGCCCCCGTATCCGCGAGCTTATGCCGAATGGACACTCGGTAACCGAGTATGTTCGCCACAGGTTCGGCGCCGCGCCGTTCATTTCCATCGCGGTCGTCATTATCTTCGTGATGGGCATATTCATCGCGGCGGAGATGACGGCTATCACCACGGCGGTTACTATTCTCACGGGTACGCCCGCGCTGGCGACCGCGCTGGGCGTGGGCGTCGTGGTGGTGATATACACGGCATACGGCGGGCTGCGCGCGTCGATTTTCACCGACACGATTCAGTTCTGGGTGCTGATGCCCGCGCTGCTGCTCATCGTGATAGTCGCCGCCGTGCTGATTGGCGATAGCGGCGCGTGGAGCAACGCAGGCGCGACGGGTTTGCTCGCGTTCAATTCGGGTGGCAGCTACTACTTCGGCATCGTACTCATCATCGGCATCGTCGCGTCCAACGCCTTCCACCCGGGCATGTGGCAGCGCGTCTATACGGTCAAAGACCAGCAGGCTCTGAACCGCAGCCTATGGACAGCCGCGGCGATTTCAATACCTATCACATTCTTGATGGGCGTGGCAGGAATCGCGGCGGTGGCGAATGGGTCGGTCGCGCCATTCCAGTATCCTGAGGTTGCGGCGGCGCTGTTCGCGTTGGGCAGTGACATATTCCCGATATGGATGCACTTCCTCATGCTCATCTGCGCGCTAATGCTCGCCATGAGCACGCTCGACACGCTGATGAACGGACTCGCTAGTAATGTAGCGTCCGACCTCGCGGATACGCACATCAGCACCGAGGGCAACGCGCTGATGTGGACGGCGCGCATAGTCACTGTGTTGGTGGCGATACCGGCGATATTCGTGGCGGCGCAGGGGTTCAGCGTGCTGTACGTGTTCCTGATTGCGGACCTGCTCGGCGCGGCGATAGCGGTGCCGATGCTGATAGGGCTGTATTCGCGGCGCATGCCTGGCTGGGGCGTGCTGCTCGCCGGCGGCGTGGGTATTGTCGTGGGCGCGCTATACTACCCGATGCCGGACTTGCTGTCGCCATGGGCGCTCACCACGCCGTTCGGCACGCAGATGTTCTTCGCCTTCGCATCCGCGCTGGTTGTGTCATCGGTGATAAGCGTAGTGGTGATACTGCTGCGCCAACCCGCGCAAGACTACAATTTCGCAAGGCTGAGACAAGAAGTGGAACTGATCGAGGGGTAAGTGGTTAGATTCCGTTGACATTTCACCATTACATCCCGCCATTGCTGCGAAGCATGTCCTTGCGAAGCAGGAAGCAGGAATCCAGTGTTTGCAAGCAGCGTTAATGAGACAAAATGGCTACGTTTTGAGATTCTGGATTCCCGATTTCACGGGAATAACACAAATGTCAGCACGCCCTAGACAGAATGGAGCGGATGGATAGGATGGATTGCAGCTAGACCCACATTGATGGTGGGAGGGGAACTTATTTTGCCCTCATCCTTACCTTCCTCCCTGAGTGGGAAGGGACTTCTGGGGCTAGGCAAGCGTTTGGGTCATCATGAGCGTTACGCCGCGCTCAGCAGCTTCCCGCTCTAGTGAGGCGTTCGGCGTAATATAGTACAGCAACGGATGCGCATCGCTGTCAGGGAATAACCTGCGGATTAGGTTTGCGCTGTTACACACTTTATCGATGTCTCTTCGCGAGATTGAGTATGTCGCCTCGATGGCGGCGTACACTGGGCTATCGTCGCCGACTCTGCGTCCCCTTACTATCATATCCGTATCGATTAGCCGCGTGTATTCGGAATTGCTGATAGTGCCGTCAGACAAGGCTGCGTACATCGCGGAGTTGAACTCGGCAGAGTTGTCGTCGCGCTCGGCAGCCCGCATACGCTCGCCATCATACATTTGCAAGTGAGTTGCAGTTAGTGCGATACCGCGATTGTGGAGCTTGTTTTCTAGGCTTACGCCCTTCAACTCGCCCATATCGTCCTTGAGGGTCTTCACATCGGACTTGAGAGTATTCACATCGGACTTGAGGACACTCACATCGGACTTAATCTCCACAATGTCGTTCTCGATACGGTCAAGGCGTTTATCAGTGACTTTCGTGTACTCGGCGAAGCGCTGAGGCAGGGCGAGTAATTCTTCTGTAAGCAGAAGCTTACGAAGTTCTTCGCGCCATTCCGGATGCTCCACCAGTATCTTGTGCAAGTCGTAGATTGAGTTGATAGTCGTCATATCCGCTCTCCTGCCTCCCATTATACCCTAAAGGCAACATGAAGGAAGAAGGGAGACACACCTCAGATACTATCCCATCTCCTGTCCATCCTGTCCAGCGATGTTTAACCCTGATTCATGCGATGGCGAAGAGGCGGGCTACCTTTATTACGGCTACTAGCAGGGGCATTAGCAGGTTGCGGATGCGAAGGGTTAGGGGGGTTATGATTAGCGCTATGGCTATACCGCCTAGGATGTCTGCGGGGTAGTGGACGCCGACGTAAATTCGCGAGAAGCCGTACACCGCCGCGGCGACGAATAATACAATGCCCAAGTGCCGGTTGATGCACCAGACGCCGGCGGCTATGGCGAACGCGACAGCGGCGCTGTTCGATGGGAACGACGAGTCGGTGGGCATGTAGAACAGCAGACTGACATCATCCAAGCCGTCGAACGGGCGGGGGCGGAAGAACAGCGCGTTGCAGATGAATACGACCAGGCTGGACAATGCCATCGCCGTCAGTGCGGTGAACATGCCTATCTGATGGCGCATCCGCTCGCGATCGTCGCTGCCCACGAACCAGAGCGCGACCAGCGTTAAGCCCATGCCCACCGGTACGAGGTAGTCGCTGGCGAGACGGCTCATCATCGCGTCGATGACGGGCGCATGCCCTACCAGCGCGTTTATCCAGAGAAATAGCGCTTTATCTGCGTCCGCCAGCATCTCGCGTCCCTGTACCAGTAGCGGTAATTTTGCGTCATCGCTTGCCACCAACTGCCATATTGCAGCGCCCCAAGACCGGGAAGCGGTGCATCTGCCACAGCATGTGTCGTATTACCAACGGGCCGAGCATAGTCAGCGTTCTGCGCATCGCCCGATTGCCGCGCATCACAGTTGCGGCGCAGGCGCTTGTTTAGGGGAGATGTTAGAGCGCAGGTTAGTATGCCGGCGGCGGCTACGGCTAAAAAGAAGAGGATGCCTTGCTGATTGGAGTCTAAGCCACCTTCGTAGTCGTTGATGTTGCGCTCGGCCACGGCGAAGAACCATACAATTGCGCCTATCGCAAGGGCGATGCCAAGCGTACGGGCAATTCGGGGATGCATGAATACTAGCAGCCCGCGCAAACCGCCGATTGACGCCGCAGCCTGTATCACGCCCAGGCTCGCGACGAACACCATTATGAAGTAATCGGCGGCGAATGATATCATCGACGACTTGGCGGCTACTCCAGAGGCACCGCGGCGCACCAATCCGCATACTTCGGATTGTTGCCCGCGATGATGTCCACATACATATCGTTAATCTTCTGCGTGATGGGACCTACACCACCCTCGCCTATCGGACGCATGTCCAGTTCGCCCACCGGCGTAACATGCGCTGCCGTGCCTGTCAGGAATATCTCGTCCGCGAGGTAGAGTTCGCTGCGACGAATTTGCCGTTCCACGATGTCCAATCCAAGTTCGTCCGTCGCGATGCGTATCGCGGAATCGCGCGTTATGCCGGTCAGGTTGTTGTCTGCGACAAGTGGCGTGTGGATGACGCCGTTGGACACGAGGAACAGGTTCTCGCCGCTGCCCTCAGACACATTGCCGTCCTGCGTCAGCATAATCGCCTCATCGAAACCGGACAGCGTCGCCTCTGTCTTGGCGAGGATGCTATTGACATAGTGTCCCGAAATCTTCACGCGCGGCGGGATGATGGTGTCGTCCACTCGCCGCCAGGATGAAGTGCAGCAGCGAATCGCGCCGTCCACTTCGATGTACGCGCCGAATGGCACGACCATCAGCGTGAAGTCGCTGCTCAATTCTTGCAGATTCAGATTCGCCACGCGCTCTTCGCTCTTGTATGCCAGAGGTCGGATGTACAGGTCTTCCTTGTATCCGCACCGTTGCAGCAGGTCGAGCGTGATGTTGCACAGGGTGTCCACATCGTAGGGGATGTCCAGCATCATGATGCGGCAGCCTTGGATGAAGCGCTCGTAGTGATCGCGCATCCGGAAGACATAAAGCTTGTCGTGGTCGGCGTTCCAGTTGCCCCGTATGCCCTCGAAGACGGCGGTGCCGTAATGGAGAGCATGGGTCGTAACGCTCACCTTCGCCTCGGATAGAGGAACGACTTGTCCGCGGAAGAAGGCAAGGGCTTCAGGCATTTGTGCAAACTCCTTAACATTATTTAATCAAGCACATATTATAATCCCAACGCGAGAATAATGCACATACTTTTGGAATAATCTAACATGGATAGACAGGAAAGGCAGGATGTAGCGAGGGAACTCTCGTCTTGTCCATCCTGTATAGCCTGTTAGAATCTGCGATAAGGAGAAACGCTATGCCATTGCAGTTAGACCACACTATCGTACCCGCGTACGACAAGGAGTATTCCGCGAAGTTTATCGCGCGCATATTCGAGTTGGAGTACAACGGCGCTTGGGGGCATTTTGCGCCTGTCAAGGTCAATGACACGCTGACGCTCGACTTTGACAACTCCGATAATCCGCGCTCCAACCACTACGCCTTTATCGCATCGGACGAGGAGTTCGATGCCGTGTTACAGCGAGTCAATGACGAGGGCATCGCGTTCGGCAGCGGGCCCGGTTCTCGCACCGACGGCGAGATTAACCACAAGCACAACGGACGCGGTTTCTACTTCGACTGCCAAGATGGGCATGTGTGGGAAGTCATCACCCACACTTACATCACGGACTAAACTGACATGAATGGACAGGCCGAGCAGGATGGGACGCGATCATCCCATCTTGTCTATCCTTTATATCGATGTAAGATAGCCTACCCGCCGCGTTGCATTTTGGCTTCTTCTAGTAGGCGCTCTAGTAGGTCGAAGGATGCTTCGTTGGTGTAATCTAGTTCGGCTATGCTCAGTGCGCGGAATAGGACGGCGGTGGTTACCAGCGCCTCTACGCTTTCTCCGAGCGCCGGGATTTGCACGCCCAGCGCCTGCGCCATGAAGCCGCTCGCCGCCATACCTTCGCGCGTCAGCGGGCATCGCACCAGCGTCTTGTCATCGTGCGACAGCGTTACGCCCGCATCCACCTGCGCCAATTCGAGACGCAAACGCGCGCGCGGCACACTGATTAGCTCATCCGCGTACTCCGTAATTTCTACACCCTTCTCGCTCACGGTTGCCCTCCAGCTTATAAAATCCTGAATTATTTTAACAGGATATACAGGATGGGTAGGATAAATGCGCTCCGCTTCGTTATACTTGTCTGCATACGATACGCAGAGGTTAACATTGATAAACATCCAGCTTATTCGAAATCGGCAGAACGAAGTGCGAGATGCTATGCGACGGCGCAACGAGGATGTGCCGCTAGACCGCATCGCCGAGCTCGACGCGACGCGACGCAGTACCATCGTGGAGGCGGACGAACTCCGCGCGCGCCGCAACGCAGTCAGCCGCGAGATTGGACGCACTCGTGAACGCCCACAAGAACTTATCGACGAGATGCGCCAAGTCAGCGCTCGTATCCGCGAACTCGAAGAGAGCATCCGCGAGATCGAAGACGAGGTGAACACACTGCTGCTCGGCATCCCGAACATGCCGCTCGCAGATGTGCCGGACGGCGCGGACGAATCCGCGAACATCGTAGTGCGCACCGAGGGCGAGACGCGTAAGTTCGACTTCGAGCCCCTGCCGCACTGGGAACTGGGCGAACGGCTGGGTATTATCGACTTCCAGCGCGGCGCGAAGATGGCGGGTTCTCGGTTTTTCGTGCTGAAGGGCAAAGGCGCCCGGCTGCAGCGCGCGCTGATAGACTGGATGCTGGACACGCACACGCGCGAGCACGGCTACACCGAGCTGTACCTGCCGAATATCGTTACGACCGAATCCGCGACCGCGAACAGTAACCTGCCGAAGTTTTCGGACACGATGTACCGTGACGACGAGGACGATTTGTGGCTGCTGCCCACCGCGGAGATGGCGATAACGAATATGCACCGCGACGAGATACTGCCGCCGGAGTCGCTGCCGCTGCGGTATGTGGCGCACACGCCGTGTTTCCGCCGCGAGAAGGCAGCTGCCGGCCGCGACACGCGCGGCATCAAGCGCGTTCACCAGTTCGAAAAGGTGGAGATGTACCGCTTCGTGGAACCGCAAGATTCCGACGACGCGCTGGCGAGCCTGCTGAACGAGGCGGAGACGATATGCGCTCGCTTGGGCATACAATACCGCCTGCTGCAGTTATGCACGGGCGACTTGGGCTTCCAGTCCGCGAAGACATACGACATTGAGATGTGGGCGCCCGGCTGCGACGAGTGGCTGGAAGTGAGTTCATGCTCCACATGTACAGACTTCCAAGCGCGCCGCGCCGCGATACGCTACCGCCCGGAGCAAGGCGCCAGACCGCGCTTTGTGCACACGCTCAACGGATCGGGCCTCGCGCTGCCCCGCGTAATCATCGCAATCTTGGAGAATTATCAGCAGGCGGACGGGTCGGTGGTCATCCCAGATGCCCTGCGGCAGTACACGGGTTTCGATGTGATAGAATGCTAGTCTATTTAACCATTGGTGCTAGTTGGAATCAGAGGGTGAATTGAGCAATAGAAAGTCTGA
>VXRI01000366.1 GCA_009838595.1 Chloroflexota bacterium
TCCAAAACCACTTTTAACAGGCTGATGCCACGATGATTGGGCGCTTCCGTATCGGTACGCACCATTATGTAGCAGCGATTGGCGCGCTGCGCGCCGCTGGTCCAAATCTTCGACCCGTTCAGCACAAAGTCATCGCCGTCTTCCACTGCCCTGAGCTGAAGTGAGGCAAGGTCGGAGCCGGATTCCGGCTCGCTGAAACCTTGGCAGTACACTGCATCTCCTCTGGCGATTTCAGGCAGATATTGTGCCTTTTGCTCGTCTGTGCCATAGAGCATAATGGACGGGCCAACCATGTGCGTGCCCATGCTGGTGTCGCGTGTGGGCGCGCGAAAATACGCTGTTTCCTCGTTGTATATCATCTGCTCGATGTGCGGCCGTCCCTGCCCGCCGTACTCTTCCGGCCAAGCGAGCGTTAGCCATCCCTTATCGACAAGCTCGCCCGTCAGGTTACGGATAGTGCGCCAATTCTCGTCTGTAAAGTAGTCGTCCGGCACAATGCCGTTCCAGTCCCCACCAAGCTTGTCGACAAGAAACTCCTTAACTTCTTGGCGGAAATCTTCCTGTTCTTGGGTAAATCGAAAGTCCATCTGTATTTCCTTGCTGCCTGTGATACTTTGTGTGCAGCGATAAGCCTCGCTCCGATCGTAGTACATATAAAGAACCATGCCGGAAGCATAGTCTATCTGATAATTTGTGCGATATTGCCCGGCCTTAAATCCTGTAACGCCATTGAAATTTCCGAAGTTTGCCAACCCCTCCACATAACGACGCAGCGCAACACCCGTTAAAACTCCATTGCAGCAAAGCCACAACCGCTAATTTCTTATTAAGCGGTTTAATCCGCAAACTAGCAGAGCCAATTCGTCCTCTGTTACAAAGCCTGTAGTTTTCCAAAACGCTCGACTGACAGAGTATGAACTTGGCTTATCTTTACTCAAGAACGCTTGGGTAAATCGGCGTCTTCAAGCCCACGTGTAAGTGGAAACTTCGCTCTTTGCGGCTGGCTCGTTACCTACATCGCAATCAGAGCGCCTGAGCGAGTATTAAAACCGCCGTGACTTATCACGGCACGGAACTGGACCCACCATATTCGGGCCCAAGGGCAGGATAAATGTCCGCCCGGATGATTTCTCTCCTTAAGTATTCCGGCCATTCCAAAGGGGAAGTGGAAGGAATTCATCCGCCATGCGCTGATTCATGATCAATCTTGGCAAATTCACGCTCAAGCCTGCCGTCGTCTATAACGACGACTTTGTCCACTATTGCTGCCTATGGCGCCAAACTGATATCCGGATACACCGCATCGCCCACAAGCCTGTCAAGCGTTTCGTGAAGTGAGTCATCCAGCGTAATCGTTATAGTGGATTTCCCACTCATTTCTACTTTACTGTCGGCTATCGCAACCCCTCCACATACCGCCTTGCCGCGATTGCTGCAGTGGCGCCGTCGCCGGCTGCGCTTACCAGCTGCGCGGCGGAGTTTTGCCGTATATCGCCTACCGCGAATATACCGGGCACCGGCGTGCTCATCCAAATATCGGTCGGGATGTGGCCGCCATTGTCCAGGGGTATCACGTCTTGCAGATATTCGGTGTTCGGGTCTAGGCCGATGTAGATGAATATGCCGGACAAGTCTATGCGCGAAGTCTCGCCGGACAATGCATCAACTACGCCCACTCCCTCTACCTGCCCGCTTCCGATAATTTCCCTCACGGTGGTGTTCCAACGCACTTCTATCTTCGGATGCGCCAGAACGCGCTCTTGCAGTATATTTTCACCGCTGAACGCCGCGCTTCTATGCAGCAGTAGCACCTTGCTGGCATACTCTGTCAGTACCAGCGCCTCGTCGAGTGCGGAATCACCCCCGCCGACTACGCCAACGACCTGATTCATGAAGAATCCGCCGTCGCATGTCGCGCAGTAGGAAACGCCCGCGCCGAATAGTTCCTCTTCACCGGGGACGCCCAATCTCCGCAGCGTGGAGCCGCCGGCGATTATGATCGAACGCGAACGATGTTCAGTTCCCCATGCGGAGACTCGCCAGCCGTCGGTTTCCTGCTCTAATTCATCGACCTCGCCGAGTTGTATTTCAAGCCCGTACTGCATCGCTTGCTGCTGCAGCAAAGGTCCGAAGTCCGCGCCTGCCAAGCCTTCGGGGAAGCCGGGAAAGTTCTCTATGCGCTCGGCATTGATGACCTGTCCGCCCGGCATCAGGCGTTCCAGCATCAGCGTTTTCAGCCCCGCCCTACAGGTGTATATCCCGGCGGTCAGACCGGCTGCACCACCGCCGATGATTATCACATCGTACATGGCATCTTGCATTAGACCATCTCCACCCACCGCACTAGACAAGTCCCTGCTCGCGCGCATCGGACAGTGCATTGCCTATCGCCGCGACCGATTCGTCGATGTCCTGCTCAGTATGCGCAGCGCTGAGTATGAAGCGCGCGCCGCCGTGCGCGTTGCCCGCGTGGACGCCGTAATTCAGCATTGCAAGTCCGAGTTGTTCTTGCAATTTGGCATCGTCCGAGTTGCGCATATCGCGCGCCGCGTTCGGGTTCTTGTCCGGGTCTGCCGCGTCTTCATCGACATTGAGTCGCAGGAATATCAGCGAGTTGACACCCGTCGCGCAGCCGGGAATCTCAAGCTTCGTCAGCGTCTCGTTGATGCCCGCTTTCAGGCGTTCACCCATCGTCGCCGCGCGCGCGTTCACATCGCTGGTCTGCACCAGTTCGAGCGCCCGGATACCCGCCACGGCGGACAACGGATTCGCGTTGAATGTGCCGTTGTGCGCCACGCGCCGCGATGGGTCGTTGCCGCCTTCAATCATGTTGATTATGTCCGCCTTGCCTGCGACCGCGCCACCCGGCAGCCCGCCGCCCAGAATCTTCGCCATCGTGGTCATATCGGGCGTAACGCCATAGAGCGACTGAGCGCCACCCTTCGCTACGCGGAAGCCTGTTACTACTTCATCGAATATCAGCACCACGCCGTTCTGTTCGGTGATGTCACGCAGTTGCTGCAAGAATGTCGGGCTAATCGGCTCAAGTCCCATGTGCGCGCCGGTCGGCTCAAGGATGATTGCGGCGATGTCGTCACTTCGCTGCAACGCCTCTTCTACCGTGTCTATGTCGTTCGGAGGCAACACAATCATCGTGCTCAGCGTCTCCTGCGGTATGCCGCCCAAGCCTGCGCCGCCCGCCGCGAGGTAGTCGCTCCAGCCGTGAAAGTGCTCCTCAAACTTGATGACCTTCGTCTTACCTGTGTACGCGCGCGCCATGCGTATTGCCATCATCGTCGCTTCCGTGCCGGAGCTGTGGAAGCGCACCTTCTCCGCGCTCTGAATGAGTTGCTGCACCAGCTGCGCCCAGCGTATTTCCAAGTCTGACGACATACTCAAGTGCGTGCCGATTGCGACCTGTTCTTGCACTACTCTGACTATCTCCGGATGTGCGTGCCCTAGCATCATAGAGCCGTGTCCTGTCCAGAAATCTATAATTCGATTTCCGTCAACATCCCACTTCACACCGCCTTGCCCATGCGTGCCATAAAGCGGAAACGGCGACATGCGCCGCCCATCGTGCGTTACGCCGTCCGGAAAAATGTCGCGCGCCGTCGCCCATCGTTCCGCCGAGCCGGTGTGCAAGTCGTAGTATCGTTGTTCAATCGTGGATACCATAGTGTCCCTTCCATTTCCAATTCGCATGCTAAATCGCACAATTGGCAGTAATCATCGCTGCGAAATCCGACTGCCGACATTATGTCGTTTAGCAAGCTGCATGTAGAATAATTGCAGTTGTCTGCTATTATATCCCCAAGCGTATAATATGCAACGAAGGGAGGGTAAAGGTATGGGCTTAAAGACTGAACTCGCAGACGAGCGCATAGCGTTGAGAGAAGAGATAATGAGTGTCGGCGCGATTTTGTCTGCACACGAAAAACACCAGAATGAATTGACAACGCTGACCGCGGAGTACCAATCCTGCGAAGATTTAGAAGAGAAGGCTGCCATAGCCATGCGCGTTATGGACTTGCGGATAGCTATCGACGACGAAGGATTTGACGCAGACAACCTTGAAGCGCGCATTGATGAGGCATTCGACGAATATGACAACGCGCTGATGGACGCACTCATAGCGTCCGAGCCGCAGCCGCCAGCGCCAGCGCCGCAGACTTCGCCGGTTGTTATAACCAACGGCATACAGGCAGTCGAGCGGACTGCTCAGCCGCGCTCATCGTTCCCTCCTATAACAAATAAGTGCCCGCTGTGCGACGGCTACAAGCGCGCCGAGTTCGATTACTGCCGCAACTGCTATATGCAGCGCAATCCCGATGAGTTCGACACTTGCGCTTGCGGCCGCACGAAGCATGTGCGCTACGAGATGTGCGGCGTGTGCTACCAAGAGCAAAACAGGTTTGCATAGTCGCGTCGATTGACGGAATATATACCACAAAGCAGGAATTGAGTTGATGAAAAGTTTTCTGACGAACTTGGAATGCACATACTGCGGAATCGAACGCTCCGCTGACGAACCGCACCGCACCTGTGACATTTGCGGGAAGGTGCTCTACCCGCGCTACGACCTGAAAGGTGCAAGCGCAGCGCTCAGCCGCGACGCGTTGCGAGACCGACCGGCGAATATGTGGCGCTACTTCGAGGTCATGCCGGTGCGTGACGAGGTGAATGTCGTAACGCTCGGCGAGGGCTTCACGCCCATATTTAAGGCAGAGCGGCTTGGCGACGATATTGGCTGCACGGCGCTGTACATCAAGGACGAGGGCATCAACCCGACCGGGTCATTTAAGGCGCGTGGGTTGGGCGCTGCCGTGTCTAAGGCGAAGGAACTTGGCATTACGCGGCTGACTATGCCGTCCGCAGGCAACGCCGCCGGCGCTATGAGTGCATACGCCGCCAAGGCTGGTATGGAAGCCTATGTTTTCATGCCCAAAGACGCGCCGGAAGCCAATCGCGTGGAAGTGGAGATTTCCGGTGCGAACCTAGAACTCGTGGACGGGTTCATCACGGACGCCGGCCGTATATCCGGCGAGCGCGCGGAAGAGCTTGGGCTGTTCGATGTGTCCACATTACGCGAGCCGTATCGTGTTGAGGGCAAGAAAACGATGGGCTACGAAATCGCCGAGCAGATGGATTGGACGCTGCCCGACGTCATTCTATATCCGACCGGCGGCGGCACGGGCATTGTGGGCATGTGGAAGGCGTTTGCCGAAATGGAGAAAATGGGCTGGATTGGCAGCGAGCGCCCGAAGATGTTCGCCGTACAATCCGAAGGCTGCGCTCCTATAGTCCGTGCGTTCAATGAAGGCACAGAGTTCGCGGAGCCATGGGAAAATCCGGACACGCTTGCCGCCGGCATTCGCGTCCCTGCCGCTATCGGCGACTATCTGATTTTGCAAGCGCTGCGCGAGAGCGGCGGCGGAGCGATTACCGTCAGCGAAGAAGAAATACTGTCCGACATGCGAGTGGTTGCATCACTCGAGGGCATGTTCGTCTGCCCGGAAGGCGCGGCATTGTCGGCGGCGCTGCGCAAGCTGCTCGCAGACGGCACGCTATCTCCTGATGAGTCGATAATGCTGCTCAATACTGGCTCAGGGCTGAAGTATCTCGATATGATTCGCTAACGCGCTAAAGCAGTTCAAGGTCTTGCACATACGGCGCGAATGTTGACATCGAAGTGCGGAACATTTGCTCAACGAGAGCATGGTCCGGAACGCATTCTGGGCACTCTTCATTCACGCCCTTGTGGTACTTCACAGTCAGGCGTCCGCCCTTCATATCGATGTATTCTAGAGATCCGCCCTCAGACGCCACTATCACTTGTATATTGTCCAATATCGCCTGCACGCCAGGATCGGTGTTGACTGCCACTTCGCATGCCTCCATAGTCGGTCTTTATTCAATGCCATTATTCAGTGAGGTTATGCCCTACACCTACCAGTGTCAACATTTACCCACGCCATTGAGGTGAGATGAGATCGCTGTTGCTTGGTCCGTTACACGGCAATGTCAATTCATCGAAATGCAGCTTGAAGTCATTCCCGAGCGTGGAATTCCCTACCTTATTTGATTAGAGGGAAAGTTAAGGCGTGTTGACATTTGTGTCATTCCCGTGAAAACGGGAATCTAGTGCCGTAAAATTGATCGAACCGCGTAATTTTCGCCGTCTGGAAGATACTGGTTTCTTGCCTGTGCGGGATAGACGAGCTGAAATATCGAAATGTCCACAGAACCTAGCACCATTAGTTAGTGAGAGCAAACAATTCAGCCTAAAATCCAGAATTGGTAATCCCACAGTGCGACACCGCGGCTAAACCCCATACAAAGCCTCAGTATTCCCCGCAAACATCGCGCGCTTTTCATCATCAGAAAAGTCAGCGATAATCTCGGTGTACGCCGCGATGACCGTATCGTAGTCGCTGAACAGGCTGTCCACTGGCCAGTTTGTGGCGAAGATGCTACGCTCCACTCCGAACGCTTCGATGCAGCCCAACACATACGGGCGTATGCTGTCCACAGTCCAGTTGTGGTCGCCCATACCCAGTCCGGAAATTTTGCAGATGATGTTATCCGCAACCGCAGCGTTCGCCATACCCTGCTTCCATCGGGTGAAGAATTCGTCTGTCCGTTCTGCCGGATTGCCAGCGTGATCAATAACGATTTTCGTGTTCGGGAACTTGTTCGCTAGCGCAGCCAGCTTGTCCATATCTTGACACTGTGCCGCGATGCTCGCGTGCAAGTTGTACTTTTCGAGCAGCGCGTATCCCTTATGAAAGTCGTCCGCAACGAGAAAATCGCCATAAGAAAAATCGCGTATCCCCTTCATGCGCGGAAACTCGCAGTGCCGTTCCAAGACGCGCTCGACATCCGGGTGGCGCAAGTCTGCGTACGCTACGATAGCGTGGGGAAATCCGGTGCGCTCCGCCGCTTCTTCCAGCCACTCGGTTTCCTTCACCGGGTCGGGAGCGCCGATAGCAGCCTGCACATGCACCGCCTTCGTAACATTGGATGCCCGCGTGGTTTCAATGAAGTCCTCGGCGAAGAAGTTTCGTTCGCCCAACTCGCGCATCCGCTTACCGATGAGCGGTGGATCGACGTCCGGCTGCCAGTGGCCGTAGTGCAATTCGGGATGCTGCATATCGTAGAAGTGTACATGGGCGTCAACGAATTCTAGTTTTGGCATCTGCGCCCTCCCTTATCTGCCGGACTGGTGCTGACTCGCTTATCTATGGATGTGCGGTGTCTTATCGGTAGTGACGGTGCGGAAATGAACCGTGTCTGCGTTCAATTTTGCGCCTATCCCTACTTTATCGCATAGGAGTTACTCCATATCGATGGGACAAATCCGAAGCGTTAATTGTCATTCGACCGCAGAGTATCGATGAAGCGGCGGTCGTTGTCGGACAGGGTGACGCTGTCGAGTAGGTCTGGGCGGCGATGGTATGTGCGGCGGAGTGATTCGCGGCGGCGCCACTTTTCGATTTCACCATGATTCCCGGACAGCAGAATGTCCGGCACTTTGCCGCCTTCGTGCTCTGCCGGGCGGGTATATTGCGGGAATTGCAACAAGCCGGTGGAAAACGAATCGTCCTGTGTGGATTCGATTGATCCTACGGCGCCGGGTATCAGACGTGTTACGGCATCGATGACTATCATTGCCGCGAGTTCGCCGCCACTCAGCACATAGTCGCCAACGCTCAATTCGCAATTTGCCACCTGTTCGCGCACACGCTCATCCACGCCTTCGTAACGACCGCAAATCAGCACGATATCGTCCAGCGTCGCCAGTCGCTCCGCTATGGGCTGCGAGAATGGCGTTCCCTGCGGTGTGAGCAGAACAACAGGCGTATCTTCGCCGAGACTCGCAGCGTGTTTGACAGCAGTATAAGCGTCGAAGATAGGCTCCGGCTTCATCACCATGCCGTAGCCGCCGCCGTATGGGTAGTCGTCCACGCTGCGGTGCTTATCCGTAGCGTAGTCACGGATGTCGTGCAGGTTAACCCGGACCAAGCCGCGTTCGACGGCGCGCGAGATTATGCTCTCCGACAGCGGTCCGTCGAACATGGCAGGGAAGATTGTCAGCACGTGAAAGCGCATCTCAATTACGGAGTTTGATGAATGCGTCAGCCGCCCTTGACCATCGCCAGCCCGTGAGCGAGCGCGGGCAATGCCACAGCGAGCGTCTCACGAACCGCTTTTTCGCTGCCGGGCAGATTGACTATCAAGCAGCCGGAGCGCACGCCCGCAGTCGCTCGGCTTAGCATTGCGAATGGCGTAAACTGCAGCGTTTGAATCCTCATCGCTTCGCCAAAACCCGGCGCCTCAATGTCCACCACTGCGCGCGTCGCTTCGGGTGTAACATCGCGCGGACCAAGCCCCGTGCCGCCTGTGGTCACTATCAGGTCTATATTGCCGGAATCGCTCCATTCGCGCAATATGCTGGAAATCTGTGGCACTTCGTCCGCGACCATACCGCGCTGTACCAAATTAAAACCTTCCTTGGTCATAAGTTCGCTTATGGCGTTTCCGCTACCATCGATTTCGCGCTCGCCACTCGCGCCTCTATCGCTAATCGTTAGTACAGCTATGTTGAATTTGTCTGGGGAGTCATTTGGCATTTACGCT
>VXRI01000349.1 GCA_009838595.1 Chloroflexota bacterium
GGGCTGGCTGGGAGGCATCTGAGGTTGGCGAGCGCTTTTTCGCAGTAGCGGCTGGCGAATTTGTACGATTCTTCGAGTACACCGTCATCTTGGATGGTGCGGATTGCCTCGCCCATAAGGTCTTCGTCATTGGGACTTTCGAGCGCGCGTTCCACGATTTCGGCGCAGTGCTTCTGATTCATGGCGATAAGCGTGGGCAGGGTGACGACGCCGTTGGCAAGATCGCTACCGATGGGCTTACCGAACTCTTCCTCCGTGCCGTCGAAATCTAGGATGTCATCGACGACTTGGAACGCCATACCAAGATTGTGGCCATAGTTGCGGAATGCCACGCAGCACTCTTCCGGCGCGCCGCTTAGCACTGCGCCGGATTCTGCTGCTGTGGTGAACAGCGAAGCGGTCTTGTTGTAGATACGCTCAAGATAGCTGTCCAGCGATTGCGTAGGATTGTATGTCTCCGACATTTCCTGCAACTCGCCGCTAGAAAGCTCCATAATGGTTTCGGCGAAGCGCTTGATTACGCGGATGTTGCCAGTGTCGCAGACGAATGTTGCGGACGCAGCGAAGATGTAGTCGCCGGCGAGCACGGCTGCCTTCGGTCCCCACAGACTGCTGATTGTCATCTTGCCGCGCCGCAGCGATGCTCCATCCACCGTGTCATCGTGGATTAGCGATGCGATGTGCAGCAGTTCCACACCTATTGCCATTTTCTCGGTGGTGCGCTCGTCGTGCGGGCAGAAGCTCGACGCGAGCAGCGTTATCGCGGGACGGATGTACTTACCCGGTGACGACAGCGAATGCCCCAACAGCTGTGCGAGAAACGGATGCTTCTCTGCCGCCATTCCCATCAAGGAGGCGTTGACGCCTTCTAATCGATCCCTGATGGGTTCGTAAAACGATGCGGACTGCACTCGATTCCGTTCCTTCGCAATAGACTGGCAACAATGCCAATAATGATATACCTAGTCGCCGATTCGTTGCTCTTCCGCCGCGATGACTTTTTCGTCCAGCTTCTGGAATAGCGGTGTAGGGCGCTGAATCTTCAAGCCGGGCTTCAGATCTGTGTCGTTCCACGCCCAGCCGCCGTTTTCGACATTGCCTTCGAGACCGAGCATCTCGTGTAATTTCTGCGAGCTGAATGGCAGGAAGGGGTACATCGTCGTCTTCAAGCAGTTGATAGCCGTGAGCGCCGTCCAGAGCGTCTGCGCGGCATCATCCTTGTCGCGGCGCACGGCACGCCACGGCTCTTTTTGATCCAAGTAGCGGTTGGTAGCTTGAGCGAGCGCCATCGACGACTGCAGTGCTTGCCGCAACCGCACGACTTCTATGTACGACTGCACCTCGTCGAATCGCCGGTGCGCCTCGGCGAGCAAAGCTCGGCTCACTTCGTCGAGTTCGCCGGGCTCGGGCAGCACGCCTTCGAAATTGCGGTTCAGCATGGACAGCACTCGGTGCACCAGATTGCCGTATGTCGCAACCAGCTCGTCGTTGTTGCGCCGCACATACTCGCGCCAGGAAAAGTCGGAGTCCGATGTCTCCGGCAAGTTCGCGGCAATGACATAACGCAGCGGGTCGGGATCGTAGCGGTCGAGATAGTCTGGCAGCCAAACCGCCCAATTGCGGCTAGTGGACAGCTTGAAGCCCTCGAGATTCAGGTACTCGTTGGCAGGCACGTCGTATGGTAGGTTCAATCCGCCGTAGCCCAGCAGCATAGCTGGCCAAATAACCGTGTGGAACGGGATGTTGTCCTTGCCCATGAAGTAGTACGCGCGGCTACCGTCCTCCCAGAACGACTTCCATGCGTCGGGGTTGTCGCTGTCTTTCGCCCATTCAATCGATGCGGACAGGTATCCGACGACCGCCTCGAACCAGACGTAGATGCGCTTGCCGTCGTATCCGTCGAGCGGCAGGGGCACACCCCAATCGATGTCACGCGTGATGGCTCGGTCGTGCAGCCCGCCTTCCAGATAGCCGATGGTAAAGTTGCGCACATTCGGACGCCAGTGTTCCTGAGCGCGCACCCAATCCAGGAGATGGTCTTCGAATGCGCTGAGCCTCAGGAAGAAGTGCTCGGTTTCTCGGAACACCGGCGCACTGCCGCAGATGCGGCAGCTCATGTTGATCAGGTCTTTCGGGTCGAGTGTGCGGCCGCAGTTGTCGCACTGGTCGCCTCGCGCGCCGTTATAGCCGCAGAATGGGCAGGTTCCTTCTACATACCTATCTGCAAGGAAACGGTTCTCGACCGCGCAGTATGGCTGGACCATCGTGTTCTTGTAGATGAAACCGCGTTCGAGCAGGCGGGTGAAAATGCCTTGCGATACTTCTGTGTGATTGTCCGTGTGCGTGGTGGTGAACAGGTCGAAACTGATGCCAAGCCGCTGCCAACTTTCCAGGAACTCTGCCTGATACTTGCTGTATATATCCTCTGGACTGACACCTTGTTGCTCGGCGGTGAGCGTAACCGGCGTGCCGTGTGCGTCGCTGCCCGACACCATCAGTACCTCGTTACCCTTGAGGCGATGGTAGCGAGCGAAAATGTCGGCGGGCAAGTAAGTTCCCGCGACATGCCCAATGTGGATGGAGCCGTTCGCATACGGCCAGGCGACGGCGGCGAGTATTCGTTCAGGCATCGTGATTCACGCTCAGAAAGACCAGAGTATTCGCCTGCCATGATAACACAAGGTAGCGCGGCGCGGCACTTAATCGAAGTGCTTTGGCATTGGGCGCAATTCCCAATGCCTTAAGTTCCTTCACCTTGATGGAGGAAGGATAGAAAGGGTGTAGTGGGATGGACTGAATTATGCAAACCTCTACACGCTTATTCGCGGCGTTCTTCCAGCCACATCTGATAGACACGCCTGCGCGACAGTCCGGTAACGACAGAGACGTGCGCCACCGTGTGCTTTGCGCCGGCACCTTGTATTCGCAGTTCGGCGATTAGGCTTGCCGCTGTCTGCTCTGCTGCGTGGTCGTCTTGTGGCACATTCGTGGCGCCGGCGATTACCAGAGTGAACTCGCCACGCGGCTGCGTGTAGTGTGCCAACGCATCTGACGCATTGCCGCGAAACACCTCCTCATGTAACTTTGTCATCTCCCTGCAGATTGCTATGCGCCGACCGCCTAGGATGTCGCCTAAGTCTTGCAGTGAACGGCGAAGGCGCCTGGGTGCCTCGAATGCGATTGCGGGACGGGTCTCTGCCAGCAGTGATTGGAGCAATGCAACACGCTCGCTCTTCTTGCGCGGAATAAAGCCGAGATATACAAAGGACTCTTCTACTAATCCTGACACAGCGACGGCGGCCGTCACGGCAGACGCGCCCGGTACCGCGACGACTGGGATAACTGCGTCGAACGCCGCATTTACCAGCGCTTGTCCGGGATCGTTAACGCCGGGCGTACCCGCGTCCGATACGAGCGCGATGTCGTCTTCGTGCAATGTGGACAGCAATTCCGGAATTCGCGATGATTGGTTGTGTTCGTTGAAGCTAGTCAATCGCGTGTGAATGTCGTAGTGGCTCAGCAGCTTGCGAGTTACTCGCGTGTCCTCAGCCGCAATCAGTCTGACTTCACGCAAGATGCGCAGGGCGCGCAGAGTGATGTCTTCCAAGTTGCCGATGGGCGTTGAGACAATGTAGAGCGTGGGCATGTGAATGTCGCAGGCATTGCTGCTAATCGTTTGATGTAAATTACTTCATGATGATGTGAAGAGGGCAGCCCGAAAGCTGCCCTCGTTTATTGCAATTCTAAGTGCTTCGGGTATTATTCCAAAGCGCTAGCCGTGCCTACGATGCAGACGGTCCCGTCCGGTTTTTCCATCCAGACTGCGACGTTGGCGCGCGTGCCTCCGTTTTCCTGTACGCGGTCGGTGATGACGCCGCGAGCAATCACGCGGTCGTCGGGCCAGACGATGTTTGTGAACTTGATGTCCAGTGTACCGCCTTCGTACCAGCCCTTGCCAAAGCGCCGATCCATCATGTCGCCAATATAGGACATTGTCATCCTGCCGCCGACTACGACTTCCTCGAAGCCGAGCTCTTCGGCTGCCTGCTTGTCAGTGTGGTAGTTCTTGTTGCCGTGGAAGAACAAGCCGCACATTTCCAGCGTGATGTCGCTTTCGACGGGATCGATGGATTCGCCGTCCGGTACTTGGAACTTGCGAATGCCTTCCTTCTTATTAGGGTCGCGCAGTTGGACTTTGCCAAGATGGCTCTTGCCAAGCAGGTAGCTTTGGTGATGCGTGCCGCGCGCCATCAATTCGCCGTCGTCCGACCACAGGTCAACGACTTGCTTGACAACCGTGCGATCGCGCCATTCGTATATGTCTGCGACAGTCGATGTGCGGCTGTATGTCTCGGCGGGATGCATAGGCTTGCGCAGTTCCCATTCCTGCCGAATCCATAGGTTGCCGAAGTTATCTTTGAAGCCCGCGCCGCTAAATCCGCCATCAACATTGGTGAGGATCATCGACGGCACGACGGGCTTGCCATACGACGAATTCTCGTTGTAGAAGGATGAATCAACCTCAAGTCCTTCGAAGTAGTGGTGCAGCACTTCTCCGCTTGCGGTGAATTCGTTCTTGCCGAGGTCTTTGCCCACGAAAGCTTCTTCGGGATCGCGAGTCTGTTGCTGAGTCATTACCTGCTCCTTGCTGCTTGGATACGCCTTGTCAATTGCTAGGACTATTTTACGCAATCCGCCATAATTCGCAAGTGGGCTGGGTAGAGTGGGGGTCAGTTCATCTCCATCCTAGCCCTATTCCGACAAGGGAGCCGGGACAATTAGAGGATAACGCTCTGCGCCTGCAATTCTGCTATGTCGTCCCAACTGTAATCTAGCAGGTCTATCAGTACTGACTCGGTATGTTCGCCGTGCGCTGGCGCGAGCCGCTTCGTAGCTACGGGCGTTTCGCCGTATGCGATGGGCGTCTGATGCCACTTGGTAGCGCCTAGTGTAGCGTGCTCGAAGTCGATGAGATAGTCATTCTCGATGACCTGTGGGTCGTTCGGCAAGTCCATTATGGACTGCACGCGTTCCCATATCAGGTCGCCGGCGTCGTTGAGTCGATTTTCCCATTCGTCGCGCGAGTGCTTGGCGAAAATATCGTCGAGAATACCGATAAGCTCTTCGCGGTGTTCGCCGCGCAACGGCATCGTGCAAAAGCGTTCGTGTGTTACAAGGTCTGGGCGTCCAAGCGCTTTGCAGAATGTGGGCCAATACCGTTCGCCTTGGCTCATTGAGAAGGCGATCCACTTGTCGTCCTTGCAGCGGTAATAGTTCCATAGGATGTTGCCGGCGCGCGTTCTAGGTTGGCGTTCGAATGCCCTGCCCATTAACAGCGCGATGCCGTCACGCATGCCGCCAAGCCACATGAGGCTGCCAAGATGCGACACATCTACGCGCTGCGATACGCCGAATCGTTCTCGCGCGACAACTGCGCCAAGCACGCCATACGAGAGCATTATGCCCGCAATCTGATCCGCCATACCGTTGATGTTATATGGGATGCCGTCGCCCGGTCCTGCCCACCACAGCGAACCGGCGCGCGCCTCGCCGGTTAGTGCGAATGCGGGCTTGCCGGAGTCGTCGCCCTTTGGTCCATAGCCGGTTGCGGATGCGTAGATTAAGCTGGGGTTGCGCTTTGTCAGATCTTCGTATCCCAAGCCGAGCCGTTCGGCAACACCCTGCCGGAAGTTCTCCACGAATATATCCGACTGTTCCACGAGCTTCATCATCACCTCAAGTCCTTTCGGATGCTTGAGGTTCAAGGCAATACCGCGCTTATTGCGGTTTAGGCTTTCGAAGTAGGCGCTGCTGCCTTCCAGCCCGTTGACCACCCCCGCGACGCTCGCGAACTGCCTGCCGTGATCGCCGTCTAATGACTCAACCTTTATGACATCCGCGCCTAGGTCGGCGAGCATCATAGTGGAGACGGGTCCAAATTGCCACATCGTCCAGTCGATAACGCGCATGCCGGATAGCGGGCCGCCTTGATTACCGTGGCTGTCGTTCATGTTTAACACCAGATTGCACTGCTGGTCAGAGTAATGAATTGCGATTTCCGTTGGATATGCGAAGGGCGGTCCTGGTGTGCCAGGGCCGCCCAACTTCTAGCCTGTCCGATTTAACTGATGTCAGACGGGCGTGCCCCTAGTACTGGCGCTGCTGCCGCGATCGACCGCCCATCGAGGCGTATGCCACATCGGGGTCGGTAACGACGTCGAGGAGCGCCGGCTTGCCGGAGTTGAACGCGCGCTCGAGTGCGGGGCGAATCTCTTCCGGATCGGTTACGCGCTCGCCGTAGCCGCCCATACCGTCCATAATCTTGGCATAGTCGGTTTCCTGCGACAAGTAGGTGCCTATACCGCGCATGCCGCGCCGCACAACGCCCTGAGTTGTCTGGTTCCACGCGCCGTTATTGCCTACGATGGACACGATGGGCAAGTTGAAGCGCACGTAGCTTTCCACGTCGAAGCCTGTCAATCCGAAACCGCCATCGCCGTACACGATGCAGACCTGCTTGCCGGGACGTGCGAGTTGTGCTGCCGCCGCGAATCCGCTGCCCGCGCCCAAGCAGCCGAACTGCCCCGGGTCCAGCCAATGGCCCGGCTCGTTGATATTCAGCACGCGCGCGGCAAATGTAACGATGTCGCCGCCATCGCCGATGACCGTGGCGTCTTCGTCCAGTACATCTCGTAGCTCCTTCATCAGCCGCATGGGATGTATGGGCGACTGGTCGCTGTTGAGCATGCTCTCGTCCGCTGCTTTGAGCGACTGATCTTCGGTGATGACCTCTTCGACCCAGCCCTTGCCGGGGGACTTGTAGCCGGTTGCCCTTAGCTCGTCCATTATCTGGCGCAGCACAGCCTTAGAGTTGCCGACGACGCCCACATCAATGTCGCGATTCTGTCCTATCTTGCTGCCGTCCATCATTATTTCGATGAGGCGGGGCTTCTGCGGGAACATGCTGTCCGCGCCGTAGCCAAGTCTGAAGTCGATGGGCGTGCCGAGGAGTATTACGGTGTCGGACTTGACCAAACCATAGCGCCTGCCAAGGCTGCCAAGGTTTGGATGGTCTGACGGTATGCTGCCGCGACCCATCGCGTTCAAGAACACGGGAGAGTCGATCATCTCGACGAACTCACGCAGTTCTTCGGACGCGTCGTTCCACCAAACATCGGAGCCGGCGAGAATCATCGGTCGCTCGGTGCTGTGCAGAATGTCGACGACCTGCTTGATATATTCCGGATCGCCATATGCCTTGGAGTCGGTGCGATAGCTGCTCGGATAGCTTACTTCGTCCTCTTCCGTCCTGCCGTTGACGACATCTATCGGAATCTCGAGGTATGCCGGTCCCGGCACGCCAGTAGTGGCATGCCTAAACGCGATTGAAACATAGTCGGGGATGCGCTCGACGCGCTTGACCTGCTCCGAGAACTTGGTAACGGGCTTCAGGAATGTCGCGCTGTCGAAGTCCTGCAAGCCGCCGCGCAGGTGGTCGGTTATGCCCGCGTTGCCACCGATGAGAATCATCGGGCTTGGCGCTTGGAATGCGTTGGCGATGCCGGTCACTGCGTCCGTAACGCCTGGTCCCGCCGTTACAATGGCGACGCCCGGCTTGCCTGTAACCTTCGCCCAGCCTTCGGCGGCATGCGCGGCTACCTGCTCGTGCCGGAAGTCGATGACCTTGATGCCTTCGTCAACACAGCCCTCGTAGAGATTGTAGATGTGCCCGCCGTTCAGCGTGAACACATACTCTACGCCCTCCCGTTTCAGTGCTTTGGCGAATAATCGCCCGCCGTCTATTTCTGCCATTGTTCCTCCCTTTGTATTGGATTCCTAATTTGTCGGCGATGCCTACGCAGACATCAGCCGCCCTTCGGGTGCGGGTGTAGAATGCCCCTTTTCCTTCTACGTCTCTATCTACGTCTCTATCCAGATGTCCATGACTTCTTTGACTTCGTCCTCGTTGCTCCAATAGATGATTATATTTGCATTTATGAGCCATCTGGTATCAATCAAATGTAATCACTACTTGCCGGAATTTTCTGAATTGATATGCCTTCGCCATCGAGTTCTTAGTCTATAACAGCTCCCAGCCCAGAGATGCGGAAAACATTATGGCTACCTCGAATGGTTTCATAGAAACCCATATTAAGCCATAACCGACGAAATTCGGCGAACCTGATATTAGAATCTGATCGTCCGGATAATGTGGCTCGAAACAGGCGCGAGTCTCTGTTTGGCAACCTGATTTCTGGGTAGGACTGCGTGTATCACCCTCCTGCTCTAATCAATTCGTAGAAAGTGTCCATCTTGCTCTTCACAAAATCGCCCCCGCATCTTGCAGTTCCGAAATGTCGTCCCAGCCGTAGCCGAGTTCGTCGATTAGGATTTGCTCCGTGTGCTGCCCTAGCTCCGGGGCTTCTTGCCATATTCCGGCTGGCGTTTCGCTGTATATGTTCGGATGATTGCACATCTTCACATCACCGAGAACCGGGTGATCGAAATCCGTGATGTAATTGTTCGCCATGACCTGCACATCGTCTTCAAGGTCGGTTATCGACTGTACTTTTGCGTAGATGAAGTCCACCTCATACTCACGGAAAACGGTGTCC
>VXRI01000053.1 GCA_009838595.1 Chloroflexota bacterium
CAGTGGTCGTACAGGCGGCAATAGAGTCTGTCAGCCCGTTTGAGCGGGGAAGCGAACTGGAGTCTCGACTAGTGGAGATGAAGGCCGCGCTCAGGAACAAGGGGGTTGCGGTTACACGCAAGCGCGCGAAGCTGCTCGAGGTGCTGCTGGCAAGTGATCGTCATCCGTCCGCGAGCGAGATTCACGAAGGCGTGTGCGCGGCGTATCCCGGCACGAGCCTTGCCACGATTTACAACACCATAGAAATTCTAAAAGAGACGGGACAAGTGCTGGAAATC
This sequence comes from Chloroflexota bacterium, assembly GCA_009838595.1. GTDB lineage: Bacteria > Chloroflexota > Dehalococcoidia > Lucifugimonadales > JADFKI01 > Bin90. The sequence continues at coordinate 279 of VXRI01000053.1, forward strand.
GAATTCAGCGCTTCATCAAACCGCTACGACGGCAGAATACCCGTGTCGCATCCGCATCTCGTCTGCTTGCAGTGCGAGAAGGTGGAAGACATGGACTATGCTGCGTCGCAGCCGCACGATCCACTCGACCGCGTATCCCAGACTACGGGATACGAAATCGTCCGACTACGCACCGATTACTACGGCACCTGCCCCGAGTGCCAAGAGGCATCGCAAATGCTTTTGGGCGAAAGGGGGCGCTTATAGTTTTGACGATGACTAATAACATCCAACGGTCGATGACGAAAGAACTCAACATGTTTCGAAAGGAGTATGCGCATGTCCAATAGAGAGGAAATCGCCCTGCTAGCCCATCTTATGAGGCGTGCCGGCTTTGGCGCGACACGCGACGAGCTAGAGGCTATGGCAGAGCAGGGGTATGAGGCGACGGTCGAGCACCTGCTCGATTACGAAAACCAGCCCCCAGTCGATGAGTACACGCTGTACAGGTATCATCCGATAACGGAAGTACCCGGCGGCGCGGCAGCGCCCGGCCAGGCGAACTGGCTGTATTTCATGGTCAACACGCAGCGACCGCTGAACGAGAAGATGGCGCTCTTCTGGCACCATGTATTCGCGACCGGCAACGCTAAGGTTGACAATTGCAACCACCTGCTCGAGCAGATTCAGATGTTCCGCGACGTCGGAATGGACAACTACCGCGAGCTGCTTGTACGACTGGCGAGCAATCCCGCTATGATTTACTGGCTGGATAACAATGAGAACCACAAGATCGCGCCCAACGAGAACTGGGGCCGCGAACTATTGGAGCTATTCTCGCTTGGCGTGGGCAATTACACCGAGCAGGATGTTTACGAATGCTCGCGCGCGTTTACCGGCTGGACTATCTCCGCGAAGATGCCGCGCTATCCTTACGGCAGGCATCCGTGGCAATTCGAGTATCGCGCGGAAGACCATGACGAGACCGACAAGTCTTTCTTGGGCTACACCGGCAACTTCAACGGTGAAGACATCATCGACATCATCTTGAAGCAGCCCGCTTGCCCGAACTTCATCGTGCGCCACCTGTACAACTTCTTCGTGGAAGACGAGCCGCAGGTGCCAGCGTGGAACATTGAGCAGCCGCGCAACCCGGACGCGATCCGCGTTCTGGCGCAGACTTTCGTCGAGAATGATTACGACATCAAGCCTGTGCTGCGTGTGCTCTTCAACTCGGACTTCTTTAAGGACGCGATGTATAAGAAGGTCAAGAACCCGACCGAGGTTGTCGTCAGTACACTGCGGCTCACCGGCGACCTTCAGGGCCCCGACCCGCGCCTAGAGGCTGTTGCGCGAGAGCCCGGCTACATGGGGCAGGACATTCTGGACCCGCCCAGCGTGGAAGGCTGGCACACGGGACACGAGTGGATTAACAGTGGCTCACTAGTCAAGCGCGTCAATTTCGTTGCGGACAGGATCAGCGACACAAACCTGCCTGGCGTGCAGCGCATCGTCGAGCGCATCGCGGGCGCGAATGGTGCCACCATGACGCCGGAAGAGTTTGTCGAGAACTGCCTCGACCAGATGGGGCCGCTGCCCGTATCCGACCAGACGCGCGGCGAGCTACTCAGCCAGGCGCAGAGCGAAGGCACTGTGGACTGGGAAGGCTCCTACGACGACTCAGCGCGGCGCACCGGCGAAATGCTGGCGCTTATCGGCGCAACCCGCGAGTATCAGTTCGGCTAAACCAACTGCATCGCACACCAAACACTTTCCTGATTAGGAGGAAAACAGATGGCAAACACGAACAAACCGCCGGTTCTGGTCGTACTGCAGCTCACGGGCGGCAACGATTACTTCAACACGGTGATCCCGTACACCGACGGCAACTACTACGACAGCCGCCGCTCGCTTGGCATCTCCGAGAATCGTGTGCTGAAGCTCGATGACGAGCTCGGCTTGCACCCGGCGATGGCGCCCATGAAGGACATCTTCGACAAGGGCGACATGGCGGTCATCCATGGCATCGGCTATGAGAACTCGCCGCGTTCGCACTTCCGCTCGATGGACATCTGGCATACCTGTGAGCCGGACAAGGTCGGCACGGAAGGCTGGCTCGGTCGCGCGCTCAAGCAGATTGACCCGAACTCCGAGAATCCTGTAACCGGCGTCAACGTCGGACAGGCTCTTCCTCGCGCGCTGGTCGCGCCGGGTGTTTCGGTCGCTTCGGTCGCCGATGTGTCCACTTATGGCTTGCTCACGAACATTGAGCAGGAGCAGCAGCGCCAGCAGGTGCTAGAACGCTTCGCAAATATGTACGGACCGGCCGTTGGCAGCGGACAGGTAATGGAATATCTCGGACAGACCGGTCTTGACGCGCTCAAGGGCGCCGACATACTGAAGGTTGCGCCGAACCAATACGAGTCCAGCGTTGAATACGGCGCGAGCCCGATAGCGCAGAAGCTGCGAGACATTGCGATGATTCATACCGCCGATGTTGGCACGCGCGTCTTCTACACCGACCACGGCAGCTTCGACACTCACGCAGCGCAGGCGACCACGCACGCGCAGTTGTGGACTGATGTCTCCGAGGCGGTCGCAGACTTCTGGGACGACCTGCGCGAGCACGACGCGGACGACAATGTGATTATGTTCATGTTCTCGGAGTTCGGACGCAGGGTTCGCGATAACGGCTCCGGCACCGACCACGGCGCGGCAGGGGTTGCTTTCGCCATCGGCCCGAATATCAATGGTGGCTTCTATAGCGAATACCCGGAGACGCGCGCAGAAGCGTTGCAGCAGGGTGACCTCGTACCCAACCAGGACTTCCGCGGCGTGTACTCCACGGTGCTCGAAGACTGGATGAAGTTGGACGCGCCCAGCGTGGTCAACGGGCAGTTTGAGGCGCCGGCTTTCATCCACACCAACGGCGGCAGCCACTAGACCGAAGTTCGGTATTGGTTCACTTGTCATACAATCCCCGCAGTTCGCAGGAAATTCGAGCTGTGGGGCTGACAGTGTGAATTCGGATTAGATCGGAAGGGGACATTGTGCTAACGACAACTGTATCAGGCCGCACTTGGAACTTCAGCCACGCAATCGGACGCAACGCTGCGGCGGGCAACGGCTTCACACAGCCGACCGATGTGGCGGTTGCACCGGGCGGTGTTCTATATGTGCTAAACAGAGGGCAGGAAGGCGCCGGAGGCGTGCAAGCGCCCAACAAGCGAATCGGCAAAGTCACCATAACTGAAGAGTTTATTGGCGACTTTGCGCGTGAAGAACTTGTCTGGCCGATGAGCATCGCCGTTGACAGTGCGGGGAACCTGTACTGCACGGACGAATACGACAAGAAAATCAAAGTTTATGACGCGGACGGCATCAATGCCGGAGAGTGGAACGGAGATGGCAATCTCGGCAGCCCGTCCGGTATCGCCTGCGACGCGGACGACAACATCTACGTTACGGACGCGGACTCCAACGAGGTAAAAAAATTCAGCAGCGACGGCAAGTTCCTGGCATCGTTCGGCGGTGCTGGCAGCGCGCCCGGCAAGTTCAACCGGCCTTGGGGCATCACCATCGGCGCGGATGGCAGCGTGTATGTCGCGGACTGGGGCAACAACCGTGCGCAGAAGTTCTCCGCTGATGGGGAGCATATCGCCACCTACGGCGAAGAGACCAGCGGCCCTGCCGGCGCCCTCAACCATCCGTCTGACATTGCCGTGGACAGCGAAGGCGATGTGTATGTCTCCGACTGGGGCAACAAGCTCGTCAAGATATACGAGAACGATGGGCCAGTGCTCACGCAACTTGAAGGCGATGCCATCGAGTTCTCCAAGTGGGCGAAAGAGGTCGTGGAGTCCAATCCGGATGTGGTGAAAGCATATCGCCGCGTCAAGGACACGCGGTCGCTTGGCTTGTTCAATCGCCCGGTTGGCATCGCAGTCGATGAGGACGACAACATAATCATCACCGACAGCACGCGCGGTCGCCTACAAGTGTACGCCAAGGAAAAGGACTATATGGATCCGCAGTTCAACCTGTAATTGCATTCCGCGATTCGCCCTTACCTTTACTGCTTGTTCCTTCTCCCTATGGAGGAAGGTTAGGAAGTGGGCGCAGCGAATTACACATAGCCCAAATATGAAGGGACGCCACGCATTCAGCAGGGCGTCCCAATTTTCGTCCATCGCCTAGCGTGTTTCTAAGCCCCTCAAGTTAGCGCTACCGGATCGATGTCCACGCTCCAGCCCTTCGGGACTTCCACCTTGTCTAGCAACTCGCGCGGATTCCTACCGCGCAGGATGATATGCCAGCGATAGCGTCCGCGCAGCCGCGCCGGGAACGCGGGCATTGGTCCCATCACTTCTGTGTCGGTAAAGTCCCATTCCGCCTTACGCTCGCGCAAATTAGTAGCCATTCGTATCGCCTCAGATTCGCACTTCGCTTGGTTGGTGTTCGTGCACAGCATGCGAATTAGGCTGCTGTACGGCGGGTTGCCCTGCTGACGGCGATATGCCATCTCTCGCATATAGAATAACTGATAGTCCTGTGCCGCAGCCGATTGTATGGCGTAATTGTCCGGCTGGAATGTTTGGATGATTACCTTTCCTTCGCTGCTGCCACGGCCGGCTCTGCCCGCGACCTGATGCAGCAGTTGAAACGCGCGCTCACCGGCGCGATAGTCCGGTATCGTCAACCCGACATCGGCGGAAACCACGCCGACTAGCGACACGGACGGGAAATGCAATCCCTTGGCGATCATCTGCGTGCCGACTAGCACCTGCGCTTCGCCCGTTCGAAATCGCGTCAGTAATTCTTCGTGCGCCTTTGGACTGCTGGCGATGTCCCTATCCCATCGCAGCACGCCGGCATCAGGGAAGCGCGCCGCGACTTCGGCTGCGACGGCTTCCGTGCCTATGCCGTAGTTGCGCAAGCGAGGTCTTAGGCACTGCGGGCACACACCCGGCGGTAAGCGTCGGCGCCCGCAATAGTGGCAGATGTAGCGCCGGGACGCTGCGTGATAGGTAACGCTGACGTCGCAGTGCCGGCAGCGCAGGCTGTATCCACAGCTGAAGCAGCGCAAGTGCGACGAAGTGCCGCGCCGGTTCAGAAAGAGCATCGCCTGTTCGCCAGCATCTAAGCAAGCCCGCAGCGAATCACTAAGCGCGCGGCTGAACATGTTAGTGTTGCCCGCGCGCAATTCTTCGCGCATATCCACGACCCGTACCGAAGGCAGCGCGCCTACGGTTGGAGTGCGCGCGGCTGCATCTACGCCCGCGCCCCTGTCCGTATCCATGAATCGCTTCGTAAGCCGGTGCAGTCGATACCTGTCGTTCATCCCTGCGTAGTACGAACCGACATCCGGTGATGCACTGCCTAGCACGACTAACGCCTGAGACATGTCGGACAGGCGCAGGCTGACCTGCCGCGCGTGGTATCGTGGCGCGGTGTCGTGCTGCTTGTAAGTCCATTCGTGCTCTTCGTCGATGACGATTAGCCCGAGGTCGGGCACCGGCGCAAATACCGCGCTCCGCGAGCCGATGACGAGGTCGTATTGCCCGCGCCGTATCTTCCACCACTGGTCGAAGCGCTCTCCGTCCGACAAGCCACTGTGCAACACGGCGACTCTGCCCGGGAATCGTGCGGCGAATCGTTCGATGGTCTGGTAAGTCAGTGCGATTTCCGGCACAAGCACAATCGCTTGCTTACCCATTTGGATGCAGTAGTCCACCGCGTCCAAATAGACCTCCGTCTTGCCGCTGCCGGTTACGCCTTCGATGAGGAATGTCGTGCCAAGTACATCCGGCTGCTCGAATGCGCTGTGTATCGCAGTCGCTGCCTCAGACTGCTCTACGTTGAGCCGCATTGTTGACGGCTCTGGGAACGACCTGCCGTCTAGCGGGTCCCGGTCTATGGCTACGGTGCGAGAATTAAGCCATCCCTTGTCCATCAAGGATTTGACTACACTCCCCCCAAATTCCTTGCGCGCTTCAGTCGCATCAACAGGTTCATGAACTTCGCGCAAGTGTTCAACCAACGCAGATTGCTTAGGCGCTTGATTTCTTCGTTTGGTGGAAAGCCATTCGTCTATCTCTTTTGCCGTCTCAGGGGCGAGACTTACGAGTGTGCGGTATCGGTGTCTGATAGATGGGTCGGGTAGGAAGTAGTCGCGGTTCAGTATGCCGCGCCGGATGAGGCTTGCCACGGACGCCGCGGCACTCTCGCCGATTGAGTTGACGAGCGCATCTTGCGTTACAGAGCCGCGCTTGGAGATATAATCTATTATGCGCTGCTGAAGCGGAGTTAGATTTTGTTGCTCTGACTCCGCTTCAGCTTCCTTAATGGTGAGATGGATGCGGGCGCGCACCCTTCCTCCGGGCGGCAACATCGGCACGGCAGCCTCGAAAAGCGAGCAGATGTAGTATTCGCTAATCCATCGGGCGAGCCGCAGCCGCACATCGTCGAGCAGCGGCTCATCGAATACGACGCTTGAAATGTCCCTCGTGTCCTCGTCTGCGACCTGCGAATGATCTGCAAGCGTGAATACTATGCCCTGCAGAGTGCGCGCGCCAAAGGGAACGCGCACGAGATTGCCCGGTGATACGCCCATCCCTTGTGGAACGCGATAGCTGAAAGTGCGACCGGGCGCGGTTGGTACATCCACCGCAACCTCCGCAAATCTCTCATTTCGTTGTTCAGCCATATTGTACTCTGCGCGAATATGCCGTCAGGCTAACCCAGCACTCAAGGCAGATTGCGATTGCGTGCTATTGAAGAGTTAATCACCATCCTAGCCATTCGTTATCAAAGTTGAAAGAACATATTGGGGCAGATTTTATTGAGTCTTGCGCTCAATTGTATGATTACGCGCCACTAGAAATTACTTTTCGTGGAATAGCAAAAGGGGCAGACTTGTCATGGTCTGCCCCAATGTGTATTCATAGATTGTTCAGTTGGATACCTACCGGCGCTCTTTGATGCGGGCGGCGCGGCCGGACAGGTTACGCAGGTAGTACAGCCGCGACCGGCGCACCTTGCCTCGCCGCGTTACCGTGACCGACTCCACATTGGGCGAGTGCATGAGGAATGTGCGCTCTACACCGATTTCGTAGCTGACGCGGCGTACCGTGAACGATGCGCCGGGACCTCCGCCGCGCTTGCGAATGACGACGCCTTGGAACGCCTGCAAGCGGGTGCGCTCACCTTCGGTAACTCGGATTTCCACGCGTACGGTATCACCGGGCTGGAACTCTTCGATGTTCGGATTTGCTTCTAGTTGGACTAACTCGTGCGCTTCCATGGATACTTTCCTGCATAAAAGTCATTATAATTTAATTCTTGCATGTTATTCTATCGTTAATCGATTGGCACGCGCAAGTTATTCGGCGCACTGTGGGCACTGGCTTGCGCGCGCTGGCATCAGTTGAATATAATCTTTTCTGTGGATTGTGGCGGTGGCTTGGCATTTTTATCATATTGAAGGAAATTGATAGGAGAGTTAAATGGCAGCGAGTGTTGCATATCTTTCCCCGAACGGGGATCTTTTGGAATCCTTTCAGGCGAATGCGCCCGAAGGCGCGGAAGTCAAGTGGGTCGATTCGTCTCAGTCTATAGAGGATCAGGCGAAGGATCTTGAAGGCGTTGCGGCGGTTGTCGTTACACCCAGCGTGTATCCCGTTGAGCTTGCTCGGCTTACGCCTAGCGTGCGACTTGTGCAGACGGTTAGCGCGGGCACGGACATGATCGATAAGCAGACGCTCGGCGAGCTGGGCATTCGCGTGGCGAACAACGGCGGCGGCAATGCGATCGCGGTTGCAGAGCATACGATTACACTGCTGGTCAGCGTGTTCCGTAAGATGCAGCTGCAGTACAACTCTGTGAAGGCGGGCGAATGGATGGGCAACATCCGAACGGACTGGTTCTCGCAGGCGCACGAAATCGCGGGCAAGACGGTCGGCATTGTTGGGCTTGGGCGCATAGGGTCGCGCGTAGCGCGGCGGCTGCAGGGCTGGGAGTGCGAGATCATCTACTATGATGAGGTAGCAATCGACCCCGAACTGGAAGCCGAACTGAAGGCGACGCGAGTATCGATGGACGAATTGCTGCAGTCATCGGACATCATCACGCTGCATGTGCCGCTCAATCGCAGCACGACCAAGCTCATCAGCGATCGCGAATTCGACCTGATGAAGCCGTCCGCAGTGTTCATCAACGCCTGCCGCGGACCTGTCGTTGATGAAGCCGCGTTGATTCGCGCGATCGAAGAGAAGAAGATTATGGCTGCCGGTCTTGATGTACTTGAAGAGGAGCCGACATCGCCGGACAACGCGCTCTTCGCATTCGTC
>VXRI01000332.1:0-3319 GCA_009838595.1 Chloroflexota bacterium
GCCCACGACCACGACGGCGTTGAAGCTAAGGTGTCTTCCGCCCTTGACAACCTTGGCGACGCGGGAAATTCTGACGACCCTTTCAGTCAACGGAAACTCGTCGTCCTCACCTTCGCCGTCCCGGTTGCGGTTGTCTCTGTCCCTAATTCGGTTGTCCCGATTGCGGTTATCGTTGCGGTTGCGGTTATCGCCACGCCCGCGATTGTCCCTGCCTCGGTTTCTGTCACGCTGCATCGCCATCTAAAACACCAGTCCTCCCTTGCGGGCCGCATCCGCCAGAGCCTTGACGCGGCCGTGATATTTGTAGCCGCCTCTATCAAATACGACCTGGCTGATGCCGATTTCTTTTGCGCGTTCGCTGACCAGTTCGCCGACCATCTCGGCGACGCCGGTCTTGCTCTTGCCGTTCTGCTGACTGCGGACTGCTGCCTCCACGCTGGACGCAGCGGCGAGCGTAACGCCCTGCGTATCGTCGATAACCTGCGCGTACACGTGATTCAGACTGCGGTAAACAGCCAGGCGCGGGCGTTCAGCCGTGCCGCCAATCTTGCGTCGCACGCGGATGTGCCGCATCACCCTTCTCGCCTTGTTAGTGCGAATCTTCACCATCGCTGTGTTCACTCCTGCCCCAGCCTGAATGCCCAAGCCAGGCATAGGCTAGGCTGATATAATATAGTTGCTTCGCTACGCCCTTCTGGCGCTCTTACCCGGCTTCAGGCGCACCTGCTCGCCGAGGTAGCGGATGCCTTTGCCCGTATAAACATTGGGCGGTCGCACCTTGCGGATCTGCGCTGCCAGCTGTCCGACTTTCTGCTTATCTATGCCGCGCACATGAATGCGATTGTTGCCTTCAACTTCGAGCGTGATGCCGTCCGGCGGGTCGATGACTACCGGGTGGCTGTACATAACGCTGAGAGTGATGCCTTTGCCGCTTTGCTGCACGCGGTAGCCCACGCCAACGAGTTCGAGGCTTTTGCTAAACCCTTGACTCACGCCCGTTACCATATTGGCGAGCAGGCTGCGCGTAAGGCCGTGAAGCGCGCGGTGCGGTCCCTCATCGCTTGGTCGGCTGACTAGCACCGCACCGTTGTCGCGCTCTATCGTCATGTCTGGATGGAACGAGTAGGTCAGCACTCCTTGAGTGCCCTTGACCGTAACATCGGTTCCGTCAATATCCACATCAACGCCGGATGGCAGTGTGACGGGCATGTTGCCTATCCTGGACATAATGGCTCCTTACCACACATAGCAGAGGAGTTCTCCGCCTATGTTTTCTCTCCATGCCTGCCGTCCCGTCATCACTCCCTGCGAAGTGGAAAGGATGGCTACACCCAAGCCGCCGTATGGACGGGGAATCTCGCCCTTCTTCACATATACTCGCAAGCCGGGTTTGCTGACGCGCTTGAGCCCGCTGATGGCGGGTTCGTCGCGGTCTCGGTAATGCAAGTAGATGCGGATGTTCCCCTGTGGCGTGCCCCTGCGATGAACGCTGTATCCCTCGATGAAACCCTCGTTCTTCAGGATTTCGGCGAGCGATTCCTTCATCTTGGATAGCGGCACGGGCACCGAATCGTGCCCCGCCATAATCGCGTTTCGGATACGGGTCAGCATATCCGATATTGGATCTGTTACTGGCATCTCAATTCCCTTGTCAGTTGCTTGGCTCTTGGCGGTGTTTCTTACCAGCTCGCCTTTCGCACGCCGGGCAATAAGCCCTTCAGCGCCATTTCGCGGAAGGTGATGCGCGACAGTCCGAAGTGGCGGATGTAACCGCGCGGTCTGCCGGTCATCAGGTCGCGATTGCGGACGCGGTTCGGGTTGGCGTCTCGCGGAATAAGCGCGAGTTCGTCGCGTGCCTGCGCTCGTTCTTGCTGAGGACGGCTCATGTCTCGCGCTATCTCAAGCAGTTCGGCACGCTTGGTGGCGTACTTCGCCACAGTCAGCTTGCGCCGTTCGTTCTTCGCCTTTGAAGATTCCTTAGCCAATTTTGTCCTGCCTTTTGTAAGGTCAAACTGCGATCAATCCTAGCTTAAGCCTGTTACCGTCTAGGGCGCGTCACCGTCCAGAGCAAGGGACAGGCTTAATGTGACATATGTTTACGCCGCGTCCTGCCGCGATTCTTGGCGCACGAACGGCATTCCCATCAGTTCCAGCAGCCGAAGCCCTTCGGCATCGGAGCGCGCCGTGGTTACGATGACAATCTGCAGTCCGCGGATGCGGTCGATGGAGTTATAGTCGATCTCGGGGAATATCACTTGCTCGCGTATGCCTAGCGAGTAATTTCCTCTGCCATCGAACGCGCGCCGAGATACGCCCTGAAAGTCTCGTATTCTCGGCAGCGACGAGCTTATCAGCCTGTCCACGAACTCGTACATGCGCCGTCCGCGCAGCGTTACGCTTACGCCGATGGGCATGCCCTCGCGAATCTTGAAGCCGGCGATGGACTTTTTCGCCCGGGTCGTAACCGGCTTTTGTCCGGCGATTGCGGTCAAGTCTCTGGTCGCGTTTTCAAGCGCGCGCGCGTTCGTCAGTGCCTCGCCAAGCCCGATGTTCAGCGTAACCTTGCTCAGACGCGGCACCTGCATAGGGCTAGTGTAGCCGAAGTCCTGAATCATCACGGGGCTGATTTCGTTGCGTATCTTTTCCAGCATGCGGGGCGGCGCCTTGAGTTCCGCTCCGTTCTCGTTCTGTGTACTCACTCGCCGGTCCCTCTTACTGTTCGATGATTTCGCCGCTCTTCTTGGAGACGCGCGCTTTGGTGCCGTCTGCAAGGCGCGTGTAGCCCACACGTGTGGGTTCGTTCGTGGTCGGGCATATCAGCTGCACATTGCTGATACGCACCGGCATTTCCTTTTGGATAATGCCTCCCTGTCGGATTCCCTGCGTTGGCTTTGTGTGCCGCATGGCAACATTCACGCCTTCTACAAGCACTTTGCCATCCTTCGGCATAACCTGCTGAACGCGCCCTGTCTTGCCGCGGTCTCTGCCCTTGGTGATGATTACCATGTCGTCAGGTCGAAGCCGCATTACAGCACCTCCGGCGCGAGGGATACTATGCGCATAAAATTCTTGTCGCGCAGTTCGCGCGCCACAGGTCCGAAGATGCGCGTGCCGCGTGGCATCTGGTCGTCGTTGACCAGCACCGCCGCGTTGTCATCGAATCGAATGTGTGAGCCGTCCTGCCTACGATGACTCTTCGTAGTGCGCACGATGACCGCCTTGACGACCTCGCCCTTCCGCACATTGGATGCGGGGGCGGCTTCCTTGACCGATGCGACGATGATGTCGCCGAGCCAAGCGTACTTTCTGCCGCTGCCAC
>VXRI01000332.1:3329-8538 GCA_009838595.1 Chloroflexota bacterium
ACCGGGAACACCGATGCAGCTAATTGTCTTTGCGCCGGAGTTATCTGTAACTCGCAGGCGCGAATACTGCTGAATCATTGTTGTTGTGCCTCCGACCCATCGCCGTCGCCGGCGGAATCGTCTTCGTAAGCGACCTTGGCGCTTACCGCGGCGCTCGGTCGCGATTCGGCGATAATGGCGCTCTCGTCCGATGCGGTCAGCTCTTCCGGCTGCACTTCGGCGAGGTCTTCGCGCTGCAGGATGTCAACCACGCGCCAGCGCTTCGTTTTGGACATCGGACGACCTTCGCGGATACGAACCGTGTCGCCGAGCCTGCATTCGTTCTGCGCGTCGTGTGCCATGAAGCGCGTCTCGCGCCTCACCGGCTTGTTGTAGATGCGGTGTGGGCGGCGCCATTCCACAGCGACTACGACGGTCTTATCCATCTTGTCGCTGACCACCTTGCCGATCCTTATCTTGCGTCGTTCGTAACTCATACTGCGCCTGCGGCAAGCTCCCTTTCTCGTATCACGGTCTTGATGCGCGCGATGCGCTTTCGCGCTCTATGCACTTCGTTCATGTCCGCCAACTGCATCGTCGCGGCGCGGAACCTCAGGTTCATAAGCGCCCTATGCGTATCTTCGAGCTCGTCTTCGAGTTCCTCGTCAGACATCGCTCTGATGTCGTCTATCTCCGCCATTATTGTCAACCTGCCATTCGCCGTTATGCTGCTGATAACTGTCGCTGAATTATTTATATGCTCTGCCGGGTGACGATAGTCGTACCCATCGGCAGCTTGGACGATGCAAGCCGCAGCGCGTGCTTCGCTGTGTCTTCCGGCACGCCCGCAATCTCAAACAGCACTCTGCCCGGCTTGACTACTGCGACCCAGTGATCAACCGCGCCTTTGCCACTGCCCATGCGGGTCTCTGCTGCGCGTGCCGTAACCGTCTTGTCCGGGAAAATGCGAATCCAGATTTTACCGCCCCTGCGCGCGTATCGTGTCATCGCGCGGCGTGCGGCTTCAATCTGGCGCGAACTGACCCACGCAGCCTCCGTCGCCTTGATTCCGAACTCGCCGTAATTCATCGTGCTGCCCGATGTGGCGAGCCCTTTGCGCCGCCCTCTGTGGTGATTACGATACTTGACTCTCTTGGGTTGGAGCATGTTAAACCTCTGCTGTAGGCTCTGCCGGTGGCACAGGCGGTTCTGTCGGAGCGGCAGGAGATTGTGTCGGCGGAGCTTCTGCTACAGCCGTTTGCGCTGCCCCTTCCGACTCTGCCGATCCAGCCGTGACCGTAACCTCGATAGGTGCGATGGTTTCCGGCACCGCCGGTTCTTCTGCCGAAACCTGTTTTGGCTCTGGCATTATGTCGCCCTTGTATATCCAAACCTTGATGCCGATGACGCCGAACTCTGTCGCCGCCTCTGCTATTGCGTAGTCGATGTCCGCGCGTAGGGTGTGCAACGGGACTCGACCTTCCATAGCCTTCTCGCGCCGCGCGATGTCTGCGCCGCCGAGCCTGCCGGAAATCAGCACCTTGATGCCGAGCGCACCGGCTTGCATCGTGCGCAAGACGGTCTGCCGTATCGCGCGCCTGAACGCGACTCGGCGTTCCAACTGCTCAGCGATGTTGCGCCCCACGAGGTAGGCGTCCAACTCGGGCTGCCTAATCTCCTGCACATTAAGGCGCGCGCGCCGCGCCGACCTCTGTTCAAGGTCTTTGCGCAATTCTTCCACGCGCTGCCCGCCGCGTCCGATGACGATACCGGGACGTGCCGTGTGAATCGTAATCACGACATCGTTGCCGCGCTCGATTTCCACGCGAGAAATGCCGGCGTCCGGGTAGCGAGACAGTATGACATCTCGCACCTCGACATCCTGCTTGACGAGGCTGCGGTACTCTTCGGGCTTCGACGCGAACCAGCGAGATTGCCAGTCCTTGCTGATGCCCAGCCTAAACCCTATGGGGTGCGTCTTCTGACCCAACTTATGAGACCTCCTCGTCAACTACAACGGTGATGTGGCTGTTGCGCCGTATGATGCGCGTGATGCGTCCACGCGCGCGCGCTCTGAAACGCTTGGCGCGAGGACCTTCGTTCGCGTAAATCTCGATGATGCGCAAGTCGCTCGCCTGCGCCATCAGCTCGTTTTCCGCATTCGCCGCGGCGGAACTCACCACCTTCGCCACCTGCGCCGCAATCGGCGAAGGCAGGAAACGCAGCGCGTTCAGCGCATCTTCCACATGCATGCCCCGTATCATGTCTATGATGGGCTTGACCTTCTTCACGGAATAGCCCGTGTTTGTCGCTACTGCTCGGACCGGCATTGTTCAGACTCGCTAAATGCTACTCTTTCAGTATTCCCAGATTCGTCGGGAATTATGTTATCGATAGTTGCGATTGGGCAGGGCGGTTACCAGATACGCGGTATATGCCCACGACACTTGGTACGCGTTACGCTTGATTGCCGAAACTCGGGGTGCTACCTAGCCCTAGTCGCGCGTTCGGAGCGAGAGATATGCCCTCGGAATGTGCGCGTTGGCGCGAACTCGCCGAGCTTGTGCCCTACCATGTTCTCCGTGATGAACAGCGGCACATGCCGCCGTCCGTCGTGAACGGCTATTGTCAGACCGAGCATGTCGGGCATAATCGTAGATGCGCGAGACCATGTGCGGATTACTGTGCGGCTGCGGCTGTTCTGCGCCGCCGTTACCTTCTTCGCCAGCTTGGGATGCACAAACGGTCCCTTTTTCGTTGACCTAGACATATCTCAACCTTATCTCCGACCTCTGCGCCGTACAATGAACTTGTCGGACGGCTTCTTCTTCTTGCGTGTGCGGTAACCCAGCGCGGGCTTGCCCCAGGGCGTCTTAGGCCCCGGCATACCGATGGGCGAACGACCTTCGCCGCCGCCATGCGGATGATCGCGCGGGGACATAACGGAACCGCGTACTTCTGGCCGCCAGCCCATATTGCGCTTGCGACCGGCCTTGCCCAGCTTCACATTCTTGTGGTCGAGGTTGCTCACCTGACCGACAGTCGCCATGCACTCGCTTAGCACATTGCGCATCTCGCCGGACGGCAGACGCAGCAGTGCGTACTTGCCTTCCTTCGCAAGCAGCTGAGCCGAGCCGCCGGCGCTTCGCACCATTTGTCCGCCTCTGCCGACTTTCATCTCGATGTTGTGCACCTGCGTCCCGTCGCGAATAACGCGTAATGGCAGCGCATTGCCAACGCGCTGTTCCGCGTTCTCGCCGGACTCGATCTTGTCCCCGACGGTCAGGCCATCCGGCGCGAGGATGTAGCGCCAGTCGCCGTCCGGGTACTTAATCAGTGCTATGCGCGCGGAACGGTTCGGGTCGTACTCGATAGAAGTAACTTCGCCCGGTATGCCGTGCTTGTCGCGCTTGAAATCGATGACGCGGTAGCGGCGCTTGTGACCGCCGCCGCGGTGTCGCACCGTGATGCGACCATGGGAATTTCGGCCCGCGTTCTTCTTCATCGGGCGAACAAGCGCCTTTTTGGGCTTGCGCGTGGTAATGTCGTCCGAGGTTGACAGCACTGCGCCGCGCTGTCCCGGTGTTCGTGGATTTAGTGCTCTTAACGGCATTATGTCCGCCTTCGCCTATACGCCTTCAAATATCGTTATCGTGTCGCCGGGTCGGAGCGTTACGATAGCCTTCTTTATCGCCTTCTTCTGCGATATGCGCGGTCCGTAGCGCTTCTTCTTGCCCTGCCGGTTCATCGTGTTCACCTTCGTTACGGTTACGCCGAAGGCTTCCTGCACAGCCCACTTTATCTGGTGCTTAGTCGCGGACCGCGCAACTTCGAACACATAGCGACCGTCGTCCTGGAGGTCGGTGCTCTTCTCGGTGATTATAGGCTTCCTGAGAATCTCAAAAGGATGCAAGTCCATTACGCTTCCTCCTCCGCACCTGCCGCCGCTCGCTTGATACGCACGAGTTCGCCGCCCCACAGACGCTCTGCCTTGCGCACCGCGTCAACGGACATCACGACACTCGCCGCGTTCAGCAGGTCAACCGTGTTCAGCAGATCAACGGGCAACGTTCGCGTCTTGGGGATGTTTCGCGCAGCGCGTACAACGGCATCGTTCGTGCCGTCGCTGACCAGCAGCACGGAAGAGCCGACCTCCAGTGCGTTGAGCGCCTGCGCCAGTTCCTTCGTCTTCGCAGCCGAGATGCTCAGTTCGTCCACCACGACCAGGTGCTGCTCGCGAGCCTTGTCGGACAGCACCATCTTAAGCGCCTGTCGCTTGACGCGCTTGGGCGTTCGCTGCCTGTAGCTGCGTGGCGTAGGACCAAAGACGACGCCACCGCCACGCCACTGCGGCGAGCGAATTGACCCCTGCCTAGCCCTGCCCGTGTACTTCTGCGGTCGGGGCTTTGCGCCGCCACCGGCAACCTCAGAGCGGGTTTTCACTTTGGCGGTGCCCTGCCGCTTGTTTGCCAGCTGCCCCACCATGACCTGGTGCACAAGCGCGGCGTTCATCGGTGCGCCGAACACGTCGTCGAGCACTTCGATGTCGTCCACAACGGCGCCGCTCATATTTCTCACATCTAACTTCACGACTACTTCCTCTTGCCCGCTTTCCTGACGACAACAAGCCCGTTGCGCGCGCCCGGTACAGCGCCCCTGACAAGAACTAGGTTGCGATCGGCATCTGCCAGCACAATCTCCAGCCCGCGCGATGTAACCCGTTCGTCGCCCATGTGTCCAGCCATTCGCAGCCCCTTGATAACGCGACCGGGCGTGCTGCCCGCGCCTACCGAGCCTGGCGCTCGGTGGCGGTCTGACTGACCGTGCGTCTTTGGGCCGCCGCGGAAGTTATACCTTCGCACACCGCCAGCGAAGCCGCGTCCCTTGGACTTGCCGGTAACTTCGATAGCCTCGCCCGCCTCGAATAGGCTGGCGTCCAGCGTTTGCCCGACTTCGACTTCGCTAACATCGTCCACGCCCACTTCGCGCAGGTGGCGGAACAGCTGCTGCCCGCTTCGCTTCAGATGTCCGGCGCGCGGCTTATTTAGCCGCTTGACCGGCTCGTAGCCGAGCTGCACGCTCTCGTAGCCGTCGTTCTCTATCGTCTTCACTTGTGTTACGGTGCAGGGGCCAACTTCGATGGCGGTAACGCAATCCGCGCGCCCGTCTTCGTGGAAGACCTGCGTAGTGCCTATTTTCTTGCCAATTAATGCATGAACCGTCATTGTCG